>JAPZAR010000030.1 GCA_027460535.1 Candidatus Methanoperedens sp. | reverse complement strand
TCTACATTAAACTCCAATGTACATCCCCTCTTTGGAATTTGTGATTAAAATATTAATGAGGGGATGTATATAATAAATTTTGCTGCAAGTATAAAAAATAGTTAAATTTATAAGGCTAACTCATGAATTGGTAACCACCCCTATCCTGAAACAATTGAGTAAAACCAATGGTGCAATACAAAATTATGAAATTAAATGATAAAGATAAAGTCTCAATAGTAGCTGGAATCTGTTTGTTAAGCCTTGTTGTTGCGCTCAAGAATGGTTTACACGTTCCAGCAGATACTTTATCAAGAGATATTATTGTCTATATTATTGTTTATTGTGCATTTACGGTCTTTTCTCATCCTGGAAAAGAAGGGGGACGAAAATCAAATACGACAGCCCGTTCTATTGGAGTTTACTTATAATCTTAATCACAGTGCCGTTATTATGGTATATGCATTATGAAAGAGGCATTAAATCGTGATACGAAAATACAATAATCTTGATCTCGACAGGATTTACGAGATCATCAATGGTGCTGCCTGGGTATATAAAGGAATTATCCCCGCAGAATATTGGAAAGAGCCATACATGTCCAAAGAAGAACTGAGACATGAGCTGGATGAAGGAATAGTACTTTATGGCTATGAAGAAAATGGAGAACTGGTCGGTGTAATGGGTATTCAACAGAAACAAGATGTGACTCTAATAAGACATGCTTATGTGTGCCCGACCAAACAGAACCGGGGTATAGGGGAAAAATTATTATCCTATCTTCAAAAACTTACACAAGAACCCATCTTGATTGCCACATGGTTGAATGATATCAATGCGATTCGATTCTATGAAAAAAATGGGTTTAGATTGGTTCCCCTGGAGGAGGGATACGGGTTACAAAGGAAATATTGGTCAACTCCTGAACTTAAGATAAAAACATCTGTAGTTCTTGGAGATAAAAAGTGGTTCTCTAAAATTGGGTGATGTATTGAATAGGTTAATCCAATTATGAATCAAAACCCGGTTCAGGTGTGAGGCATAGAACGAACTCAAAGGAGACCGCCATATTCCTTGTTTTCAGGCATAAGCAGACGGCATGTATACCTGCATGATCAAATCTTGCCTGATCAGATAGAAAAATATCATGGAATTATTGTTGCCAAGAAAAATATACGTTTACCTCAAGACTATGCTGATATAATGGAAAGCTTTAATAGTAACAATTTATTATATAATATATTATAGGAGTTGGAGTCTATATGAAATCCCTCAATATAAAACAACTTGATGAGAAAGATGAAGAATTTGCAGAAGCACTCATTAATCTTGGGATGAACAGGAACGTTGCAAGGACGCTTGCCTATCTCAGGAATGTGAATGAAACTACAGCGATTGAACTTGAGAAAGGTGCTCGATTGCATCAACCTGAAGTCAGCGTTGCCATGAAGGAGTTAAAAGAACGCGACTGGATAATCGAGTGGGAACAAAAGAAAACGCAAGGTAAGGGCAGACCGTTTAAAATTTACTCGCTTAAAGTTGGTGCGGATAAGATAATAGCGGACTTCGAAAAAAAGCGGAATAAAGATGCAGAGATAACATTGTCAAGAATAAAACGGCTTAAGCAATTGAAACATAGCAAACCTGTTTCATCATAAATTACATCAGATCATAACGCCCACCACATGGAGTGCCTTACCCGGAGGTGTGATGGAGAAATCCTCACAGGCAGCCCCATGAGCGCCATGGAGAACAGGTATGGCCTGCTCAAATCCGGCGGGTGCGCTGCATGCGGTGAAAAGCTTTTCACGCAATGGATTCGCAGTGCATATAATAGATGGCTCTATTTATCGCCATGGAATTTATTTGCAAAATCTTTAATAGAACCTCGAACGATTGGAAACCCCATGAGACTGGTGATGAAATTCGGCGGTACTTCAGTGGGCGATGGCCCCCGTATGAAGCACGTCGCAGAACTGGTAAAGGGGTATAAAGATAATGGAAATGAGATAGTTCTTGTGACTTCAGCTCTCAGCGGCGTTACCGATTCACTCTTGAAAAGTGCTAAAGAGGCTTCAGAAACCGGGAAAACATCGGTGGTAAAGGAATTCATCGCCGACCTGACCAAGCAGCACCACCAGGCCGCACACGATGCCATTAACACAAATGGGATCGTTGAAAAAGTAACGCAGGAGATCGATTCCCGCATAGAAGAACTTGAGAAAGCACTCATTGGTATTTGCTACCTCGGTGAACTAACGGTACGTTCAATTGACTACATCTCATCCTATGGCGAACGGCTGGCTGCTCCCATCCTGTGCGGTTCACTTAACTCCATTGGAGTTAGATCCAGATCTTTTACTGGAGGGGAAGCAGGGATAATAACCACAGATGAATACGGCAATGCAAAACCTCTTGAAAAAACATATTCTCTTGTGAGGGAACGTATCGAACCCCTCCTAAGCGATAATATCCCAGTTATCACGGGTTTTATCGGGGAGAATGAAGCCGGGATCATTACAACGCTCGGCCGCGGTGGTTCGGATTTCTCGGCATCCATAATCGGGGCCGCTCTTAAAGCTGACGAGATATGGCTATGGAAGGAAGTGCATGGTATTCTCACGACCGACCCAAAGATCGTTCCTGAAGCAAGGACAATACCGGTTATTTCATATATAGAGGCAATGGAGCTTTCCTATTTCGGTGCAAAAGTACTGCATCCAAGAGCGATTGAACCTGCAATAAAGCACGGTATACCGGTAAGAGTTAAGAACACATTCGATCCCGAATCACCGGGAACCATTGTTGTGAAAGACCTGAAGCCGAGCAAGGATATCGTAAAAGCCGTTACCGTGATAAAGAACGTTGCGCTCATCAACATATCAGGAGCCGGGATGGTTGGGACGATCGGTGTGGCAGCCCGTGTGTTCACTACTCTGGCGAACGCCGGTGTAAATATCATAATGATAAGCCAGGGTTCTTCGGAGGCGAATATTTCCCTTGTCGTGGATGAAAACCATCTCGATAAAGCCGTCAAATCGATAAAATCTGAATTCAAGAACGGGACAATTAAAGAAGTGACCCACGACAGGAACATCTCTGTTGTGGCAGTTGTGGGCGCTGGCATGGCAAATACTCCTGGTGTTGCAGGGCGGGTTTTCGGGGCGCTGGGGAAAGCCGCTGTCAATGTGATAATGATAAGCCAGGGCTCATCCCAGCACAATATCTCATTCGTCGTGAGCGAAGAAGGCGCTAAAAAAGCGGTCCAGGTTCTTCATAAGGAATTTGGCCTTGATCGCGAAAAATAATCATTCATGATCGATTTCAACAGTCTTCCTTTCGGGTCAAAAATTGCTCTTATCATAGGTTTTTCCATCGGAATAGCTTCGTTTGTCCTGTTCCTCCGTTATCCGATAATCCTGATCCTCATGAAGTACAGCCCCGGATACAGGGAATTTATGAAAAGGACATTGGAGCGGAAAAAACGGAAATTATCATGAGAAAGATCATTTTCGTAACTGGTAATCCCCATAAGGTCAGGGAAGCAAATGAGATCTTGTTACCTCTTGGCATAACGATCGAGCAAAACAACTGCGGCTATCCTGAACTGCAGGAGGAAGAGCTTGAAGGTATAGCACGGTTCGGGGCAGAGTGGGCTTCGAATAAACTGAACCATGAGGTCATGGTTGATGATTCGGGATTGTTCATAGAGGCGCTTGAGGGATTCCCCGGCCCGTATTCTGCTTATGTTCTTGATACTCTCGGAAATAGGAGAATACTTAAACTGATGGAAGATGAGGTGAACAGGAAGGCCGTCTTCAGATGCGCGATAGGTTACTGCCGCCCTGGGGAGAAAGCGCTGGTTTTTTCAGGGGAAGTGGCCGGAAGAATATCTGAAGATATCCGTGGAAATGCTGGTTTTGGATACGACCCTGTATTTGAGGTGAACGGCAGGACATTTGGGGAGATGGGAGAGGATGAGAAGAACAAGTTATCTCACAGGTATCAAGCTCTCACTAAATTCGCAGAGTGGTTGAAAGTCAAGCCTTAATGCAAAAGTAAAATGAATCCATAACCAGCTATCAACTGGGAGATATGAACGGACTCGCCGCGATTCGAACGCGGGTCCGCGGGTTCGAAGCCCGCTAGGATATCCTGGCTACCCCACGAGTCCATATTTTTGACATCGGGTTTTATAGTTTAACAGGTATTAAATGTTTCTTGAAGAACTATGGTCATAACGCTGCTCTCAGATTTCGGGGATGTGTACCCTGCTTCCATGAAAGGGGTAATCCTGAGCATCAATCCGGCCGCCAGTATAGTCGACATCTCGCATTCAATTCCCAGGTACGATATACGCGCCGGAGCATTCATATTGATGTCCTGCGCGCGGTTTTTCCCATCCGGGACTGTGCATATAGCTGTGGTCGATCCCGGGGTAGGAACGGAGCGTCGTCAGATTGCAGTTAAGGCTGAATCTGATTATTTTGGAACCCATTATTTTACGGGTCCTGATAACGGTCTTCTCATCCCCGCAGCAAGGAGCATTGGGGATTTTGAGGCTTATATAATTACAAATGAGAAGCTGTTCCGTAAGAATGTGTCCGGCACATTTCATGGGAGAGATATTTTCGCGCCGGTTGGAGCGCATATCTCAAAAGGACTGGATATAAGGGCTTCAGGGGAACAGATATTTGATTATATAGATCTGGAATTTGGACAAGGAAGGAAGAAAAAAGGTGCGCTGGAGGGCATGATCATATTTATCGATTCATTCGGGAACATTGTGACAAACATATCATCCGATATCGTAGAATTCAAATATGGCGATTTGCTCGAGATCCAGGGAAGAAAGGTTCCTTTTCTTAGCTCTTATGGATTTTCTGGAACGGGAGAGCCCCTGGCATTAATTGGCAGCCATGGATTCCTTGAAATTGCGGTAAATATGGGGAATGCCGCAGCTTTTTTCAACAAAACCCTGGGTGATGAGATATTGATAAAAATCTAAGGTCGAAGCATAAATCCATTCTTGCTTCCAGTTCAGATAATTACTGTGCCGTGATCAGGCCGGAGGATTAAACCAAGAAAAATTACTTAACTCATCCTGTGAACTAAGCAGCAGATGAAACTCAGCGATTTCGAATACCATCTTCCAAAAGAGCTTATCGCACAGTCCCCGATAGAACCAAGGGATGCGTCTCGATTAATGGTGCTTGGGAAACATATCGAGCACAGATGTTTTTCGGATATCCTTGACTATTTTGAAGACGGGGATACCCTTGTTCTTAACGACTCAAGAGTCATTCCCGCAAAGCTTTCAGGCAAAAAAAGTACAGGTGGCCATGTCGAGGCTCTGGTGGTGAGTAGAAGTGGTCCTGGATACGAGTGCCTGGTTCAGGGCAAGAATATCCGCGAAGGGACGAAATTGAATTTTGGTGAGCTTGAGGCAAAGGTCCTTGAAGTCGTACATAATCCGAACTCTAACAGGTATCTATTGGAATTCAATTGCAACGGGAACCTGCATGAAATCCTTGATAAAATAGGGGATGCACCTCTTCCTCCCTATATCAAGATAAAACTTGAGGACAGGAACCGCTATCAAACGGTGTATTCAAAAGAAAAAGGCTCGATAGCGGCGCCCACTGCCGGCCTTCATTTTACGAACGGTTTGCTGGAGAAGATTGCGGAAAAAGGAGTTAATGTCGCCTATATCACGCTTCATGTAGGTCTTGGGACATTCACCCCCGTTAAGGCTGAAAATATCGAAACACATGTCATGGAACCGGAATATGTTTCTGTCAGCCCTGAAAATGCAGAACTGATAAATGAGAACAAGGGAAAGCTGATAGCTGCCGGGACTACCACTGTAAAGGCACTTGAAAGTGCATGTGCGGATGGCAAAATCTACCCCATGGAAGGGTTCAGCCAGCTTTTCATCTATCCCTCCTACAGGTTCAGGTCAGGAATTGACGCATTAATAACAAACTTCCATCTCCCTAAATCCACATTATTGATGCTCGTGAGCGCGTTTGCAGGCAGGGAAAGGCTGATGGCTGCTTATGATGAAGCCATATCGCATTCATATAGGTTCTACAGTTTCGGCGATTCAATGCTGGTTTTCAGGTAATCATGTTCGAATTGGTCCACACAGACAAGAACACGTGCGCAAGGGTCGGCAAGCTCAAAACGAACCACGGGATTGCAGATACTCCGGCATTCATGCCGGTAGCCACTAAGGCTACTGTCAAGACTCTTATCCCGGAGGAACTCTATGCTATGGATACACAGGTGCTTATCAGCAACGCTTTTCACCTTTTTCTTGCTCCTGGTATGGAGGTTATCAGGAGAGCCGGAGGACTGCATAAATTCATGCACTGGGAACGAGCCATATTCACAGATAGCGGTGGTTTCCAGATGATACGCAAGGACTTCCCTTTCAAGATAACCGATGATGGAATAACTTACAAAAATCCTCGTGACGGAAAGAAATACTCATACACACCGGAAATATGCCTTGAAAACCAGAAGATTTTGGAAAGCGATGTCGCCATGATACTGGATGAATGCCCTGCATATGGGAGTGATTATAGCGCAGTGGGGGCTTCTGTCGAGCGTACGATCCGATGGGCGAAAAAGGCAAAAGGAGTACAGAAAAACGAGAACCAGCTATTTTTTGCAATACTTCAGGGAGGTACCTTTGCAGATCTTCGGAAAAAATGCGCAGAGGAGCTTGTGGAGATGGATTTTGATGGATACGGGATAGGAGGGCTTTCAATCGGTGAGCCGAAGGAATTAATGAATGATGTGTTGAAACACAGCATACCTTTAGTTCCTGAAAATAAGCCGCGCTACCTTATGGGCGTGGGTTCACCCGTGGAACTGCTTGAGGCTATAGAATCCGGTGTGGACATTTTTGACAGCGCCTATCCCACGAGGAACGCCAGACACCAGACCCTGATGACAGGAAGGGGAAATATAGACATAGCCCGTGGGAAATTTGCCATGGATTTTGCGCCTGTTGATGAGGAATGTGGATGCTACACATGCAGGAACTACACAAGGGCGTATCTGCACCATCTTTTTAAGGGATCTGAACTTCTGGCGCTGCGTCTGGCATCCATCCACAACCTTTTCTTCATGCAAAAAATTGTGAAATCCGCGAGAGATGCAATACTTGAGGATGGGTTTATCGAGTACAAGAGATGTATTACCTCTGATTTTAAAACGCCTTGTGTACCTGTATCATCTATGCTGCCGGTACGGAAAAATACTGGTTTTTAGCTTTCAGCAATGATCTCAATTTAACACCCAATTCGCGTATCTCAATTGGTTTGCTCACGAAATCGTCTGCACCGGCCTCTATGGCTTTCATTTTGTCCTCATGCTCTTTCAAGGCCGTTATCATCACGACGGGTATGGACTTCGTCTTATTGCTGCTCTTAAGGTTCTTACAAACCGAATAACCGTTCATATTCGGCATCATTACGTCTAATAGTATAAGGTCAGGCAAGGTTTTTTCCACCTTGATCAAAGCCTCTATCCCGCTGGATGCTTTAATGACTTCGTAATCCTTTGAAAGGATCCCTTCCATCAATTCAATGTTCAACGGCTCATCATCCACAATAAGTACTTTTTGCTTTTTCATGTTTTCACTTCCTCTTTTATTTTTACTATTTTTAAAATGTCCATTTGATCCATTCTTAGTGTGCCTTTCCATCAACAAAACTTCCGATCTCGGTCAATATAAACATCAAAATCAAGTATGCCAGTATTAACGCTCCGGGTTCAGTCGGGATTTGGCCTGCCATAGCTGTAATGTTGGCATTCACTGCCATCAGCCCGCCAACGGTAATGGCAATTAAGAACCCATTAACGGTCCAGTACATATTGGGGGAATTGAGCTGAACAATATAAGTTGCAGCAAGAATTATGAAAGTAAGCCACATCTTGCCGGTCATTACACCCTCAATACCCCGGGCCATGAATAAAATCCTCACGATAGGGTTTGCCTCCATACCGATCCCTTTTGAGTTCATCATCAGCGCGCCTGTTATACCATCACCTATTCCAAAAGCAAGGAAGGCCGTAAGATAAAGGATATGCTGTAGCTTGATCTTCTTCATTGCAAGGATTATTAGCAGCCTTATAATATCAATGAGGTCGGTGGTTACGCCCTTCTGAGTATCTGCCAAGATGATCGTCTCCTGAAGAATTAAGCTTCAGCCAATCAAACAGTTACACAACAGAATATTGCGAATTGCTACAAGAGTTGGTAAATTCCGGGAGATAATGTGCATAATCCGGTAATATGGACCTAAGAATTGTAATTGAAAATATGAGGTGCCAAAATCCTGGTCTCATCCGATTCTGCAAATGTCAGGTAATAACTAAAGTTATTTTTATTACATATTTAAAAAATTTAAGATGAAAAAGTTATTAAGCAATTAATAATTATAATGATAATAATGAAAAGGGAAGATAAAGAGACTGATAGATTTCTCCGCCTCTGTTCATTCTGGTTTGATTGCACATGATTCTCAGGAAAAACATCTCTCTAAATGAAGAATATCTGGGAAAACTTGAACCACTGATGCAAAAGCACAATGGAAATCTCAGCGCGGTCATACGCGAGGTGATCGATCTCGCCGATGCTGCATTCCAGGATCCCGATTCCGTCAAAAGACTCATTTCGGGTTTAAGAAAGGAGCAAAACCTGACATCATCAACCCTTATATGGGCCCTAAAAAATCTTACAGGCAGGCTTCCCGATGATGAGACTGTTAACAATATCATCGGTGATTCAATTTCCTCCCTTTCTCTTCTGGAAAAGCGCTTGAATGAACTTGGAAGTGAGATCTATTGGGATTCGTCCATTAAGATCAGTTATGATAATGACTTTCAACCCGGAAGCGCCAGTGTGTCCATAACAGGAAAGAACCCTGATATTTCAAGGTTTCTGGCCGCTATCATTGCTGAATTCTCCGCAAAGAAATATGATTTAGGCGTATCAAAAATTCGAAACGCAAATGGCTCATTTGAAATGAACCTGATAAAAGGCGAAAATGGTTGGGCCAATAAAAGCGTAGCCGAGAATTTCGGGTACCTGGATTTTGCTTTAGCTGAATTGCAGAAAAAACACGATTTCTGGAACATAATAATACCCCTTTATGCAAGGATGAACTATGATATGGTGGCAATACCTGGGCAGCTTTTTGAAGAAATACTGGCAGGAAAAACCGCGCCTAAACTATCGATCTGCATTGAGCGGTTTTGCGGTTGTCCCATAAATCAGATCCCGCCCGAAGAATTATTGAAAAAAATCACGGTCCTCTATAAATCCACGGGTTTGATCCAGGACATGACCATAGATAAGGAATCTATAATACTACACCATGGGCTCTCCGACACCGATGCCATAAAAAAACTGGCCGACATGTTTGTTGAATTATTAAGCTCAAATGGTCATACATATAGTTCTACAATTGGTGAGAACCTTATAGTTCTCAAGCAGCTTCCCGAAATGGGCAAGATACTGCTACGAATGGTAGAGGACTTTAAAGCCAGGGATGAGTCAGGTACAGATTATCATAAAGACCTCCTGAAAATGTTAAATATGCTGAAGAATGTCCCATCGAATGAGGATTTCATAAAATCGCTTGGCGGCAAATTTGGCAAGAAAATAATACAGGATTACGAAAAAGAAAGAAAAATTGACGTCTGGGATGCTGCCATATTTTTGAAATACATGCAAGAGATGAGCACTGTCCTATCCCAGGAATCAAAATGGTCAAGCGTGAGCGAGAATGTCATCTGTGGTAAAATTGCCTCTTGCCATCTGGCAAAAGGTGATGCCAAGAACGATAATATCAATTGTACTTTCATAAAGGGATTATATGATGAATGGATTTCCCATGCTTTTGGGAAGCAGATTGAAAGAGTCCATACAATGTCGCAAACTACAGCTTCTGAAAACGAATTTTGTGAGATCTATGTCGCTTTCAAATTATCAAAATAAAGGTTGGCGGGGAAAAAAAATTGATATAGGGATGGATAGGAGACTATCGCCAACCTCTAACCACAATTATGCTGCACAAATGGATAATGAATGTTGAGAATAAAAATGCTAACAAACAAGTTGAATGAAGAGGACGGAGATCAATGGCTAGAACAAACCACATATTGACAGTGCTGATTATCATAGTTTCGATGCTGCTCATTGGGGATGTCATCGAAGCATACATGTCTGTTTCCCATTTAGTAAGCAACTATTTTGAAGTCGCAACACAGCTTTTACCAATAGTTCTGGCCTTTTCAATTTTTGCCATAAACTGGTTGGCATATAGCAAAAGCAGGGACAACCATTCGCTTTTCCTTGGAGCAACATTCTTGGTCATAGGGATATTTGACCTGTTCAATATGCTTTCTTACCCGTACATGCCGGATTTTGTCACACCTAACTCCGCGGTGAAGGCAGAAATGTTCTGGGCTGAGGCAAGAATCATCTCTTCGATTTTATTTCTTGCTAGTGTGTATATTTATAAAGATGCATTTCCAAAGATGATTAACAAACCCGTCATTTTTACATGTGCCGTGGCTTTGCCATTAATATCTATGGCTCTTATATTTCTATACCCATCCTATCTGCCCAGGATGCATAACCTGGATGGGGGCCTTTCCACTGCAGGGATAATGATATTGGTAGTATCTGGATCGTTGATCGTATATACGATCTACCTATACATACTAAAACTTCAGAAAACCGGACAGACCAGTATTATTTGTCTAATATACGGTCTGGTTATCATTGTTTTCAGTAATTCAGTATATCTCTTTTATGATTATTCAGGGCACTTGCTAAAAGCCGCTGGATTTTATTTTATATATTTTGCCCTTTTTAAATCTTCGATACAACAGCCGTATGAAAAGATAGCTGACGCAGAACACAAGCTTCGCTATGTTGCAGAGGAGAGGTATAGGAACCTGTTTGATAATGCCAATGATGCAATCATAATAACCGATATTGGGGAAAATATCACATCCTGGAATAGGAGCGCTGAAACCATTTTCGGATGGACGTCCGAAGAAGTAACAGGAAAAAGCCTATCGCCATTGATAGTCCCCTCACACCTTCAGTCAGAAAGGCAACGCATAATAGGCAATGTCCTGTCAGGAGGAGCTGTAGCTGGATTTGACACTGTACGACTGCGAAAGGATGGAAATAGCATAAATGTAAGCATGACTATTTCTCCCATTCGGGATTCAGATGAGAAAATAGCCGGGCTCTCAAGCATAATAAGGGATATTACTGAGCGTAAAAAAGCCGAGGAGGCGCTCCAGGAGAGTGAAGATCGCTTCCGCAGACTTGTAGAGCTTTCTCCTGATGCTATAGCTATTCATAGCTCTGGCAATATCATTTTCATAAACGCCGCCGGAGCCCAGCTTCTGGGTGCAACCGATCCTGGACAGCTCCTTGGAAGACCAATAATGGATTTTATTTATCCTGACCACCAGGAGATTGCGGAAAAACGATATCGGATGATAATAGATGATGGAAATGAGGCACCTCTGAAAGAAGTGAAATTTGTCAGGATAGACGGAACGGTAATCGATGTTGAAGAGGTAGCAATTCCATTCACATATCAAGGAAATCCTGCCGTACAGATGGTCATCCACGATATCACAGAGCGCAAGAGAGCTGATGAGCAGATAAGGTCATCCCTTGCAGAAAAAGAAGTTCTTCTTCGAGAAATCCATCATCGTGTCAAGAACAATATGCAGATCATCTCAAGTCTATTGAGCCTCCAGTCAGAATCCACCAAGGATAACAATGTTATCGAAATGTTCAAAGAAAGCCGCAACAGGATCATTTCAATGTCCCTTATCCATGAGAAGCTGTATCAATCCAATAATTTCTCAAAAATTGATCTTCGGGGATATGTAAATGATCTGGTAAGCGGTCTGTATCAGTCATACGGGACAAATGCAGCCAAGATCAAGCCTATAGTTGATGTGGAGGATGTATCGCTCGCTATAGATTCTGCCATTCCATGCGGATTGATCATCAACGAGCTTGTATCGAATTCATTGAAATATGCCTTCCCTGGAGACAGAACAGGGGAAATAAAAATTGTCCTTCGCTCATCAGGTGACAAATCTATTGAACTTGTGGTGAGCGATACGGGAATCGGTATCCCTAAAGACATGGAACTTAAAGATGTTAAATCACTGGGATTGCACATGGTCACGATACTGGCTGAAAACCAGCTTCATGGTAAGATAAATCTCATGCGCGACAATGGAACAGAATTTCAAATCAAGTTTAGAGGTGAGAATTGATGGCGGGAACACAGATAATGATAGTTGAAGATGAAGTCATTGTTGGAGAAGACATCAAGAGAAGTCTAATCAATCTGGGATATCATGTCCCTTCAATAGTGTCTTCAGGAGAGGATGCTATCCGAAAGGTAGAGGAGAATAGTCCGGACCTGGTGTTGATGGATATTTTGCTCCATGGTGAAATGGACGGAATTGAAACCGCAAGCCAAATACGTTCTCTTTTTAATATTCCGGTTGTATATCTGACCGCCTATTCAGATGAAAAAATCCTTGAACGTGCAAAGGTTACAGAGCCTTTTGGGTATATAATCAAACCCTTCAAAGAACGGGAATTACAGATAAATATCGAGATCGCGCTGTATAAACACAAAATGGAAGGGAAATTAAAGGCGAGCAGGGCATGGTATTACGTTACGTTAAAGAGCATCAGCGATGCCGTGATCGCCACAGACCCGAAGGGTTGCGTCCTGTTTATGAATCCAACTGCTCAGTCCATGACCGGATGGTCTCTTGATGAAGCAAAAGAGAAGCCTCTTAAAGATGTTTTCGATATTATAACTGAAAAACCTGATGATAAAATGGATCAGACTGTATTGATCAGAAAAAACAAAACCATGATACCGATTGAAAGCAGCGGCGACACCATCAAAGACGAGATAGGAAATATCATCGGCATTGTCCTTATATTTCGCAAAATTAAGGAAGGAAAAATTAGTGCGTGAACTTATTTTAACTTAAGATATCGTTCTTTTTCACTGAAAATACATCCGCAGTATTTTTGCATGTAAAGCTCAAGTCCCTTTGCCATTTCACGAGATTCTCTGTAACCATCCCTGAAATCTTCATAATAGAACTCAATGCTGTGTTCATCCGCAGCCTTCTCTCCCGCGTGTACAAGCATATCATGCTTCTGGTAGGGAGATATCAAAAGTGTGGTAGTGAAAGCAGAAAATCCCAGTAAGACTGCTGTTCTTGCCGCTTCACCTAGCCGGGAGGTATAGCAGAAAGTGCATCTGTCATCTGCCGCAAGGGCACCGCGAAGATAGCTTTCAAGGTCGTAATCATCCCTGTAGATTATCCGGGTTCCCTTCAGTTCCGCATATTTCTCAAGTGAACCCATCCTGTTTCTATATTCTGAATAAGGGTGTATATTGGGATTATAAAAAAAACCTGTCACCTCATGCCCTTCCTCAATCAACCGTTTGTGAGGATACGTAAAGCAGGGCGCACAGCAGATATGGACAAGTATTTGCATATATCAGGATTATGTGCCCCTTGGCTTAATCTTTATGTGTAATAAAAAAAGGGTAAACGCGAACGCGTTTACCTTATATCGAATCGGAGAAAGAAATATCCGCATTTGAGTCGGCGACCAGGGAATCCATCATTGTGAGGTCATTCTCTGTCCCGAACTGGTCTTCTCCTGGAGCCGCTGGTGTTCCCGTGGGCGCTACCGTTGCGCCGGCCGGGGACACTGAAGTCTCGACAGGCGGTACAGGAGCATTTGTGGATGTTTGCTTGTTGCCAACACAGCCCAGGGCCGAAGCTGCGACCACGAGCACAATTAAGATGTATATTGCTTTCATTTCTTAATCTCCATTTTCCTGCCTGAAAGGGATGTCAGTGTGCTGCCTGAAAGTGTCTGGGTCGGTGTTCCTGTAACCGTGGTTCCCGGCACGCCCTCACCGGACTTGCCCGTTCCGTCAACTGTGGCTTTGTTGCCTGCCAGTTTTCTGAAATCTCTGACGAACTCTATCAGTTGCCTGCTTGCAGCTCTCAGGTCTTTGATGGTTTCTCTTTGCGATTTATCGACCTGCAGCATGAATGCTGCTGCATCCTTGCTGTTTGTAACCGTGCCGTTGGGTGCAAATCCATTGGGGTTCGCAAGCAATACGGCAGTTGCCTGCTCACTGTTTTCTGCATTGTTCATTGAATTCTTGAAATTCGCTTCATCGGTCTCAAGTTTGGTTGTATCCTTCCCCTGTGATTTCATTTTCTGGATTGCCGCATCCAGTCTTGCCGTGGCATTATTTCCCTTTGTAATGAAATTGTTTATCCTTTCGTTGAGTATCAGTCCGAAATAGTAACGCGTTTCGAGCCTGATGGTGTTCCACTGCTCCTTTAAGGCCTTATTGGCGTCTTTCAGTTCCTGCATGGTACTGGCCTGCTGTACATTCGTTCGTATCTGTTGCAGCTGGGCAATATGGCCATCGATAATTGCAACCGCATCGGTTGGGATCGCTCCTTTATCTGTTTGATTTTGCGCCCTGGTTTTCAGGACTTCAAGATTTGCAATGGCATGATCTATCGCATTTTCAAGATAATCCTGGGTTTTCTGATTGAGCTCTTCCTGGGATTTATTATCTTTTGCATTCTTGAGCTGTGCATAAGCTTTGTCGAAAGATTGCTTTGCTACCTCGAATTTATCTCTTGTTTCCTCGTATCTCTGCTTTTGTATCTGGTATTGACCCTTTGCTATTTGTTCCCCGGACGACTGGGCTGCCGCAATTCCGGAGAACATGCTCAGTATGAACAACGCCGCAATGAGGGATGTTAATATACTGAGCCCTTTTCTATTTTTCATTTTTTAGTCCTCCTTCTTATTTTTACAATCGCTGGATTATCTTGCGATTGGGTACCCAATACTATAATGACTGGATAGATAAATATACTTTTATGCGATAGAAAAATTAAGTTTTTTAAACCATGATAATCCTTTACAAACCTTTATAAATGCTCTTTTTGCTTTATAATAAACTATATATACTTTATTTTAAAATTAGAATATGTGCGAACGAAACGATGGTTATTCCTTCTCATCTTGCTGTCAACCACTCTCATTATCCATGCACATGCAGCAAGAGTGTACGGAACCATCTACGAATGGTCTGATTTTGAAAAACCTTTTAAAAATACAATAGTTGAACTTCTTGACAATTCCACACGTGTTCAGGTCAATGTTTCGACAACAGGCATGTATTCTTTTGACAGACTTGCCCCGGGCAATTACACGATCAAGGCCAGATACTTCCATAACAACATCCTTGAATATGAAGGCGAAGAGAATCTCCTGATAACCGGTACAGATGTATCCGAAGACTTCAATATAGATCTTCTGCTTTTCCCACCGATCGATTCGGAGTACGAATATCTCGGCGATATGAATCTTACTTCTGACTTGGATAGAAAAAGTGGAAGTAATACATATACCTACATTATAATAATCGTTATTTTGATTGGTTCTGCCTTATCAATTTTTTTCTGGATCAGGAAAAAAAGGCATGGGGAACGAATTGTACACGAACCCGGAGCACAATTGGCTGAAAAATCCATAGAAACCAAAAAGATCGACCTTCCTGAAGACCTCAGCAATATCTATGATACCATAATAAAAATGGGGGGAAGAACGACCCAGAAAGAGTTGAGGAAAAAATCTGCCTTTTCCGAAGCAAAGGTCAGTCTGATGCTGGACGATCTGGAAAGCAGAGGATTGGTTAAAAAAATAAGAAAAGGCCGCTCTAACATAATATTAGCTGAAAATCAAAAATAGCGCTTGCTACTTTTCAAGAACGCATATCCGCCTTGTAAGACTCCTGTGCACTCTCTGCTGGTGAACCTCGACAATTGTGAAACCCGCCTCTATCGCGAAATCATCCACCGGACGTTCCGAAATAAAAACTGCCCTTTTTTCTTTCTTCAAAACCCTGTGTATCTCTCTTAATGAAGATAGAAGCAGGTGCTGAAGCGATTCTGCTTTGATAGCCGCTGACCTGCCGTATGGTGGATCGGTGACAACCGCATCCACGCTCTCATCGCGGAGCGCGAGGCGGCACGCATCCTGGTACATAAGAGAATAACTGACATTATAATAGTCCAGGTTCATTTTGGCGCCTAGCAGCAATTTTCTCTGCATATCCCCTCCGATCACTTCCATACCAGCAAGCCCTGCCTCAACGAGTATGCCTCCTGTCCCGCAGAAAGGATCGAACAAATTCCCATCCGGCCTTGCTATGTTCACAAGGGCACGGGCAACCCTCGGCATCAGGACGCCGGGATAAAAAAACGGCTTATAATGGGGTTTTCTGGCATCGTAAGCCCCCCTGTCAATCGAGCCGGCAATATATCCGAAAACGCTTTTATCTTCTGTGAGAAGTATCCTGAACTGTAATTCTGGATTTCTAAGGTCGGCACGAGCCCCTCTCCTGTAAAAAATCCCACCCAATCGCTGCTCCATCAATTCCGTATTTATCCCGGAGTATTCTCTCACACGCTTGACCCGGATACTGTATGTCCCATTAAAGTCTATGAACGATCTATTCACAGATTCTACAATATCTTCCTCACCCGGCCCGCCTATGTTCAGGACTTTGATGATATGATGGGTCATCGAGAGCCTTTTTGAGAGAATTTCAATGATTTTATCGGCATTATTTTTCAGGTCGATTATCAAACAAGCATCGAGTGCGAGATGAATCTGAAAATCAGCTTTCAATGCTCCAAGGCACGCAATAACCTCAGATCCCGGAATGGTTCTGTGCTCACCTGAAAGTTCAAAAGCCAGCAACATATGGCATCTATACGGTCATGCTTTCCTTAAATTCTCTGAGCATTTCAGCCATAACCCCATGCCATAAGAATTGCTCCCCGAGATTCTCAGAGATTACTTTTTTGGCGTAAGCATCCTCAACCCATGTTATTTCCTGGTACTCGATATTTTTGAAAACAAGCCCGTACGCCGGAGCTGGCTCAAGACCTTCACTGAACTCTGCCGGATCGAGCATCTGTTCAAGCCACGCAATATCCCTTGACCCGCAGCCAATCATTTTCATAGCTGTTGCTATTTTTCTTACCATATGCCAGAGAAAATAGTTTGCGCTTATCTCCATGATCGTGAATTCCCGTTCCACTCTCATCTTTATCTTTTCTATTTTGCATACGTTCGTCCTTTCCTTATCCGGGGTGGCAAAATTGGAGAAATCATGCACACCTTTCAGGAGCTTTGATGCGTTCCGAAGAACGGATATATTATATTTCCCGCACATGATATACTTGTATTCCCGGTTCAGGGCATCCCGGCGCGGGTCAAAATCCGATGGGACCTCTGCTCTTGCCCATGTCCAGATCGTAGATGGAAGGTTACTGTTGATGGCCCTTGGTATTGCAACATCGGGATTATCGGTATCGAATGCTATCACCTGGCCGAGCGCGTGAACACCTTTGTCGGTCCGCCCCGCCGCAATATAGTTGGCTTCATGAGGATTTTCTATTATGTCTGCCTCTTCAAGCGCCCTGAAAATTTCCCCTTCAATGGTTTTTACATCGGGCTGGACCTGAAAACCGTGATAGTCATTGCCGACGTAGGCAACT
The DNA here is from genome assembly GCA_027460535.1 of Candidatus Methanoperedens sp. Classification (NCBI taxonomy): domain Archaea; kingdom Methanobacteriati; phylum Methanobacteriota; class Methanomicrobia; order Methanosarcinales; family Candidatus Methanoperedentaceae; genus Candidatus Methanoperedens; species Candidatus Methanoperedens sp. Next base: position 104,144 of record JAPZAR010000030.1, on the reverse strand, counting down.
TTTAGAGCAATCCGCATATATTTTAAATTGATTCGTTGATATATAAATATTGCTAAAAAACTGAATATCTCCTGCAGCCTTTAGTCTGCATTGTTTTTCAGTTCCGTTAAATATCCCAAAGAATCGCAGAAAAATACACAAATATTATCATGTTTTGAATCCTCTAAGAAAACCAATGTGGATACACGTAGATGAACCTAGATTTTTTATCATGTGTATGCGTTCATCGGCGTTATGCTCGCCGCGACGCATAGACACGTATGGCTGAAGCCATACGTGGATGCGCCCTCCAGAGGCGCAACTCTGGGCGTTCATCTGCGGTTTAACATTCTAAGAAATAGGTGAATACATATGCCAAAAATCACAATAATCGGCGCAGGCGCAGTTGGCGCTACTGCCGCGCAAAGAATAGCGGAAAAAGAACTCGGGGACGTTGTACTGACTGATATCGTTGAGGGCTTACCGCAGGGCAAGGCCCTTGACCTCCTTGAAGCAGGGCCTCTTCTCGGATATGACTCAAAGGTGACAGGCACGAACGATTACAGGGATATAGAGGGCTCGGATGTGGTTGTTATCACGGCAGGCATTGCAAGAAAACCCGGAATGACCAGGGAAGACCTTCTGAAGATAAATACCAAAATAATCAAGGAGGTTTCGCAGAATATTGCAGAATATGCCCCGGATTCGATAGTTATTACGGTCACAAATCCGCTCGACATAATGACTTATGTCACAATGAAGACCACGGGCTTTCTGCCTAACAGGGTTTTCGGGATGAGCGGTGTCCTGGATTCGGGAAGGTTCGCCACTTTTATCTCGATGGAACTCGGCTGCTCCGTGCGTGATATAAGTGCGATGGTGCTGGGAGGGCATGGCGATACGATGGTTCCGCTTCCCAGGTTCACAACAGTATCAGGTGTTCCGATCACAGAATTAATGGATGAACCATCCATTCAGCGCCTTGTGGACAGGACTGTCAACGGCGGGGCGGAGATAGTCAATCTCCTGAAAACCGGAAGTGCCTTCTATGCGCCTTCCGCTGCTGTGACCAGAATGGTAGAGGCAGTGGTAAAGGATACTAAGAGGATCCTTCCCGTATGCGCCTATCTGAATGGCGAATATGGCAAAAAGAATATATATCTTGGGGTTCCAGTTAGGCTTGGAAGACGTGGTATAGAAGGGATAATTGAGTTAGATCTCAATGAAGGGGAGAATAAGGCTCTGGAAAGATCCGCAGAAGCTGTCACATCTGGAATAGCTTCTCTCAAAGAGCTGTCCGTATAGAAAAGGAAAAAGATATATGCATGACGTATATATAGATGAACATCATAATGAGGCAATGCGTTGAACCTTAAGATCAAGCCAATCGGAGTAATCAAAAAAGCTAATTCCGGATTATCTGACGTTTTAATATATTCCGATTTTGAACAGGTACTTTCCAGCATTATGGAAAAATTCCAGAAAGGGGCAAACCTGCTGATAGTACATAAGAACAATGATATCACAGATCAACATCAGGTTCAGGTTTCGGCCGCCGAATTGATCAACCGTAGAGGCAATCTTCTGACCGTAAAAGGTATAGAAGCAGATAACGATTCTGTAATAGATATCAGACTGGGCAATGTAATGTGATCTGAGGCAACTATGGGGGTTGACCTCGGGGATCTTTTTGAGAAAAAAGAAGTAGAGCTTTCAGATCTAAAAGGAAGAGTCATCGCCATAGACGCGTACAACACCCTTTACCAATTCCTGAGCATAATCCGCCAGCGGGATGGCATGCCGCTCATAGACTCGCACGGCGAAATAACCTCACATCTCTCGGGGTTCTTATACAGGACAACGAATCTCATCGAAGAGGGTATCAAACCGGTGTTCGTCTTCGACGGGGCTCCTCCTCAATTTAAAAATACGACCATCGAGGCAAGAAAAAAAGTCAGGATAGAAGCCGCGAAACGATGGGAAGAAGCCCGCGACACAGGAGATGAAAATGCGTTAAAATATGCCCAGGCATCATCTCACATAAAGGGAAATATGGTGGATGATGCCAAGAGACTTCTCGGATTAATGGGACTTCCGGTGGTCCAGGCGCCTTCCGAAGGCGAAGCGCAGGCTGCATTCATTGTGCAGAATAAAGAAGCATATGCGGTCGGCTCCCAGGATTATGACGCACTCCTATTCGGTGCACCTTTTGTCGTCAGGAACCTGGCTGTTACTGGAAAAAGAAAACTTCCCGGAAAAAGTGTATACCTCGATGTTAAACCTGAGATCATAGACCTTGAAAACGGGCTCCATAAACTTGAGATCTCAAGAAAGCAGCTTGTGGATATCGCCATCCTCGTAGGGACGGATTATAACGAAGGGATCAAAGGGATCGGGCCGAAGAAAGCACTAAAATCCATAAAAAGGCATGGCAGAATTGAAGGGGTGCTTGCTGAACTTAATGCCGATATCAAAGGGCTTGCAGAGATAAGAGAACTGTTCCTCAATCCCGACGTAACAAGGGATTATGAACTTAAATGGAAAAAACCCGATGCAGCAGCGATAACTGATTTCCTATGCCGGGAGCATGATTTCTCGCAGGAGCGCGTATCCAAAGCTGTGGAGCGCCTGCTTGATGCTTCCGACCAGGGCCAGCAGACGCTTGAGAAATGGTTTTAAGGGTCACGAAAATTACCATGTCCCAGTCTATTCGATTTATCGAAGCATTCTGAACACGCCATCAGTGACCGCTTCGAATCCATCAGCCAGCCTGACGTACCCGTTTTTCCTGAGCCTGTGCTGTATCATGCCTTTATTGATCGCAAACCGCAGTTTCACCTGCGAAAAATCGCCCCTGAACATGAGAAGATTATGCCCCGCCATCTTCCACTCATCGCGTGTAAGCCTGTCTTCAAGCCTCTTGTAAAGTGCTGTGCCGGGCAGGGGATACGGTAATGTGTAAGACAGGTAATCCGAGGGCAGGTGCGTGGAGAAGCGAATCGTCCTGAGTATGGTTTCTTCGGTTTCACCGGGATAGCCCACGATGAAAAATGTTCCTGCCTCGATCCCTGCCTTCTTTGCCGCAGAAACTGCACTTTGCGCTTCCGCGACAGTGAATCTCTTTTTCAGCATACTTAAAACCCCGTTGTCCCCGGATTCTATCCCGAAGAGCACCCTGGCACAGCCTGCATCACGCATATTCTTGAACAGCTCGAAGTTTACATTGTCAACCCTGCAAAGGCAGTCCCATCTGAATACAAGCCTGCGCCTTTTTATCTCATCGCAGAGTTCCATGATCCTTTCTTTATTGAGCGTGAAGACATCATCGGAAAACCATATCCTGCTGTAACCAAGCTCCAAAACCTCTTCAATCTCACTAACAACATCCTGGAAACTCCTCTCCCTGTAGCGGTTCCCGAACACGGGACGTGCGCAGTAGTCGCAATTGTAAGGGCAGCCCCTTGTTGTTAAGACAGGCGTGCAGGTATACCCAAATTTTTTTTCCCAGTACCTCATGTACTTCTTGTTCTCAAACAGATCACGGGCAGGATGCGGGATGGAATCGATGTTCTCTTCATACTCCCTCAAGTCCATTCTTATTGTTCCGCTCTCATCCCTTAGCGCGATACCCTTTATACCTGAAAATCCCTGCCCGGCAAGATGCGTTTTTACGAGCTCAAGCATGGTTTGCTCTCCCTCTCTTAAAACCACGATATCAAAATCATCAAGGAATTTTCCGGGCTCCGATGTCGGGAATGGCCCGCCTGCCACAAGAAGAGGCTTATCCGGACGATTTTTAAGAGCCCTCGCGATCCTGAGCGCATTATCTCTCATCGTGACCATGCAGTATATGCCTACCACGCCAGGTGAAAGCTCCTGGGCTTGTTTTATAAGTTCCTCCGGCGGCATGAATGTTCCATCGAGTATTCTGACGCTTATCCCGCTCTTCCTGAGAACGGAAGCCAGGTACCCGAGTCCAAGCGGCGGGAAAAGCCAGAGCTTTCTCCATCCCGGCTCGCTGTGAGAGTATGGATAGATGAGAAGCACATCAGTTCTTGGACTCGTAGTAGTTCACCTCAGGAAAGCGGTATGAATGGTTATCATTCTCAAGGCTGATAAATATTTCATTATTTCCTGTTTTTGCGGCGCTATCATATCAGCATACATTCCCTGTGACAGCACCATTGGAGATGGGTGCCAGGTGCCGTCGTCCCCATAGTAGTTCGGGCGCTCGATCGATCCCGAAAAATTGGCAGCCAGGAATAGAACGCCGTTTTCCTTTGAGATGGATATTCCGTTGAGTACCGGAGAGCCTTCTCTGATTTTTGGCGGTTTCATGTACTCTCTGCGGAAATGCCACCGGCGATGTTTCTGTCCCATGAACCCACAACCACTTCCTTGGTCCCATCTTTGTTCAGATCTCCTATTGCAGCAGAAGCAAATATCTTCCCTCCGGTATGTTTCGGAAATCCGGAAAGCGTAGAGCCGTCGGCCTTGAATGCATAAACACTGCCGCCCCAATCTCCTGCCCTGACCATAGGCTGGTAAAGGTATGAATAGAGGCTAAAATAAAAAGGAAGAGCTATGATAAGCGAGGCAAGTACAATCGGCCACAGGCCCTTTGATTTTTGAAACCTGCACCCCCGCGAATAAACATACTTAATGGTATTGCAAGGCTGAAATATCTGAAGGATCCCGTGCTGCAGTCAAGCTATGCTTCATATCGAAACTATTAATGCGACAATCAACTTTCGCTAAGTGAGGTGATTCTATTGAACCTGCTCCTCGATAAGTGCCGGTTCAATTTGATAACGATATACCAGCCCGTGACCTGCCACACCAGAACTGTAAGATAACCTGCCATCAGCCTTACGCCACGTATCTTATGGTCAATACCCGATAGGTCTCCAATAACCTGTGGATATATCAGTGCAAAGAGCTGCGGGATAGATGTATTTAAGAATGCAAAAACGAGAGGTACAGACCAGGCGAAAGTATAGACCTTCCATGATATGTTATTCAATGTCATCACAATTACCAGGAATGGTATGAGCAGGTCAAGATTGGGCTCTGAAACCCAGGCGCGAGTGAGCAGGAATATCAGGATTATGCTACAAGCGCCCCGTGTCATTTCCTCTGGCGAATTGAACCGCGGATGCAGGAAGATGTAGCCTAATGCTACAGCAGGTATCCATACAAACCCGAGCAGGTACATGGAATCAGGGATATGGTATGTACCCTGCAGGGCTTCCATGAAACCAAAGATGGATAAACCTCCTGCAACCGTTTCGTGAGCATCCCAATTTCTCAATACAGGCCCAGGATTCCAGTTTAACAGGTAGAACGGCACTACTGTTAGAACAAGAATCGATGCCAGAGAGATTATGAGATATTTTGCGCAACTTTTCATCGACCCACGGGCTGTGTATATTATCGGAAGGGGAAGCAGGGGCAGGGCAATAGGTTTCAGGGAAATAGCAAGCGCAAGCAGGACAGCAGACCTGCCGGTCATTTTGCGATGCAGGTAATGAAACGATAATATCACAAGGAAAGCAACGATCCCGTCGATCTGGCCCCAGGCAGAGGTGGTGATCAGAATAAATGGATTAAATAGCATGAGAAGCCACGCTCTTCTGGCTTTTATTCGATCGATCTTCAGATCGTGCAGCAGCATATTTCTTACAGCATAGGCAAGGAATATGTTTGCCGCTATTATAGGGAGCTTGATCGCGAAGTTATACAGGAACAGGTCATGGACGATTTTATAGGAAAGCAAATAGATGAGCCCAAGGATTATAGCCCACGGAGGAGGATACCCTATGCCTGGGGTTATTCCCTGGAATATCTCGTGATTGAAAATGCCACCAAGATAGTGCTGTTCATAGGGATTCAACCCCCCGGCAACAAGATACCCTGTCCCCATTGATATTCTTATGTCATAGAAGTGACCCAGGAAAAAGGCGAGGGGAATCTGTATCATCAGGCTCAGAAGTAAAGCCAATTCATCTCGCGGAAGTAATGATACAATCCTGTGCCTAACGGTTTCTGCGTACACGTTACATCTCTTTATTGCTGATATACTTAAGTCGATATCACCTTAGAATAAAGTTTTCACTATTTTTCTATTTCCTTTTAATAATTCTCCGGTTTCACTAGATATATCTATTATGCCCTTCGGGGAATTAGCGCATTTTTCAAATCCTTAAATAGATATATTGGAATAAGCCTTATTTACATATAGTCCATAGAAACCTCAGGGCTCTGTACGAAATGTGGAGAGCATCACTAAATAAGAATGGGTAAAAAGTAGGATGATCCAAAAAAGGAAAAAACCTCAGGTGTTTATAAGTTCAACGATAAATGAACTAAAAGATGAACGGCTTATTGTCAAAGAAAGCTTGAATCAGTTTGGATTTGAGCCTGCAATGTTTGAAGAATGGGGCGCCCGATCATCAGGACTTAGACAAACATATATTGATGAGGTCATGAATTCTGATTTGTACGTTGGAATATTTGACAAAAAATATAGTGGTCCCACCATTGAAGAATATGAAACAGCTAGAGCTCATAATATAGATACAATTATTTATATTAAGAAATTTAATCTAGGCCGAAGAGAAAAGAAATTGCAATCTTTCATAGAGTCGATTTCTGATCCCGATGAAGGACATGTTCTTTGTTATTTTGATGATATTATGGACTTGAGGGCGAAGTTAAAAAATGATTTGTCATGGTGGATTGCAAGAATTGTCGTTTGTAAAACCAGTAATAAATCAAAAGAAGACAGATATACTGAATTGGAGATGAAATTGGCCTTGGATTCGTTGATTGCGAATAAAATTATTATAGTAACAGACGATATATGTAGACTTACTAAAGATTTCCTAAATGAAATTCTTGAAAATTTAAGGATAGATATGGATATGACAAAAACGCCTTTCAATTCTGTAAATGTTAAAACGTGTCTGATTAAAGCTATGATTATTTCATTATTGAAGAGAATGAAGAAAATAGATCAGACAGTTTTACATTTTTATGTTAATATAGTTAGTATTATTCTTAGTGGTGGATCGTTTTCAGATTTAATAGCTGATATAGAAAATAAGATAAAGGATAATGTAGGAGGATAAAGCCCAGTAATGGCGAAGGATGATATATGTGTGTGTCTTTGAAAAATCCATAAGCCTTATTTCAGGTTGTTTTTACGTCAATCAATCAGATGTGCAACACATTGACCTAACTACCAACAAGAATTGAAACGGTCACCCGTTCGTCACTTCTGTTTTCAACCGCATTTTTTTGAACGGCATCGACTGCTTCATTGCCAGAACTGATCTGCGGGGATATTAGTTTTTGCTGAAAACATCCGTGATTTCAAGTGTGTAAGTGAAATCTCGAGTACCTGGCCTCAAAGAATAGTTCAAGCCAGACCAGGAGAGGCAGCGCTTCACATGCTCCCTCCCTGAGATCAGTGATGAGCCGTTGATCTTTTTAAGAGCGAACGTGAGTGACCCCTTAACATCAGAAAAGGAGGCATTTTCTGAAATCACTTGCCTCCATGCTTCGATCCTGTCGTCCGTAACCTCTTCTCTGTCAAAGTATCTCCTGAAAAAATCCCCATCCTGTTCGTTCAGGATCAGGATCTCTTTGCATCCCCGGGTATCCAGTCCTGTTAGATCGACCTTTATCTGCATACTGCTCGATAGAGTGTAGGTAATATTGACCATGCCCCTTGACCTGACCTTGACGAACTCAGTGCGCAAACCGAGCGTTCTCCTGAATTCAATTATCTTCTTAAAGATGGGGCGGCATTTGAACCTTAAATACGACCACGTAAAGATCCTGTGAAGAATGGAAAAAATTTGATCAACATACGGTCCACTGGTACCGAATCTCTTTCGTGATACCGAATCCATCAGAAAGGACTTCATTAGCACATTCGGCTCATATAAATATACCTTGGCAGATGTTGAGAAAAAAGTATGATCAGCATACCTGACGACAGGAGCCCCGAAGCCAGCTCCCTCACCGATCAGCTCTTTGCGATCATGCATGAGCACAACGCCTTTCTGGAGGTTTGCAATCTCCAGGTTGTGGGGTCTTGAATCCGGATAAAGTCTGAGGGATACTCTGTCGGATAGCCTGATAGTAATGGGCTCTGTTAGCTTTGTAGCCATTGAATGATCATCCGTTCATCTGCAGGGTATGAAATAAAGCTATTTGTAGGGATAGATGTATTGTAGCGAGGTCATATGAAAAGTGCAGTAACACTTGTCTATCCTTATATTCTACCTGACGGCGATAATTCGATATTCAGGTTTCCTCCGCTCGGGCTGGGATATATAGCAGCGTACCTCAAAGCGAATGATGTCGGTGCGGAAATCATAGATTGCACCTTCCTCAGTCAGGGAAAAGCACTGGAACGGATCAGGAATGCGGGTTCCAAAATAATTGGCATCTATTCGATGTTTTCAATGACCGAAAAGGCCAAAGATTTAGCAAGGCTTGTGAGAGACGATTGCGAGTTACTTGTGGCAGGGGGACCCCAACCCACGCTGAATCCGACAGAGTTCCTCAGATATTTCGATGTTGTTGTGATTGGAGAGGGAGAGCAAACCATGCTTGAGCTCCAGAGAGCAGTTGAAGGAAAAGGAGACCTGTCTGGAATAAGGGGTATAGCCTATCGGGATGGGAGCTGCATAAAATATACAGAAAAGAGAAAACCTGTTACTGAGCTGGATGACATTCCAATGCCCAGCAGGGAACTTTTTGACAACAACGGATATAAAGAGCATTATAAAAAAAAGTTCGGCTACACCATCACATCTCTGATGACCTCAAGGGGGTGCCCATTCAAATGCGACTTCTGCAGCCAGCCTGTATTCGGAAATACGTTCAGGGCAAGGTCGGCGAAGAATATCGTGGACGAGATGCAGAGCATCATTGCGCTCGGATATGATAGGATCTGGTTTGCTGACGACTGCCTGACCCTGAACCGCGGCAGGATACTCGAGATTTGCAGAGAGATAACTGAGAGGGGCATGGAAATCGAGTGGGAATGCCTGTCAAGAGTTGATACAGTGGACAGGGAAGTGGTTGAGAACATGAAGCGGGCTGGATGCGTAAGCATCTTCTTCGGTATAGAATCGGGAAACGATTCAGTTCTTGAACTTATGAATAAGAGCATAACAACTGCGAAGGCGCGAGAAGCCATACATGCTGTCAAGCAGGCGAATATCAGAGCAGGAGCATTCTTCATCATAGGCTATCCGGGCGAGAGCGATGAAACCGTACTTGATACTGTGAGGTTTGCCACATCGCTGCCGCTGGATTATCTGTCGTTTACACTACCCTATCCCATTCCAGGAACACCTCTGTACGAAAGGGTCAAGGACGATGTTATTTTAGCAGGCTGGGAAGAGCATGCGAGCAAGAGTATGCTAAGGCACAAATTGTTGTTCAGGTCGCGGTTTTCCGAGACCAAGCTGAAGTTCGCGATAGTTAAGGCTATGGCGCAGCACAAGCTGAGGAGACAATTTGGCGAGAGAGTCGAAATAATAGTAAAACCACTGGGGTTCATAACAGATGTTGTATTCAGGCTGATGCGTTAAAAGCACATGCCACGAGTTCAGATCAGCCCTGCGATCTGTAAATATATCAACAAGCCGAGAATAAAACTGGTGACCCATAACAGGAAACTCAGGCGCATCCACAATCGCAGATTCAGGGGCTTCTTATTCAGGATGAACGCCATACCGGTCGCGATTGCAGAGATTCCGGTCAGTACGTGCAGAGAGGTGGAAAACATGCTGAATGAAAAAATCTCAAGAGGCGATGTCAAGTATATAAAAAGCGAGGGAGCCATTACGAATATAAGTCCTGCGGCGTTCAGAATAACTACCGCAGTCATGATCCCTGAATGTTTGATAAAGCGCTTTTTAATGCCTGACATTGCTCCGAAAATGAGCGCTGTCAGGACTATAATTTGAAGCAGCAGATTGAGGTCAGAGGAGACCGGTGCGCCTGTGCCGATAATCGCGGACATGTACCAAATCAATGTCCTGCATTCCATATAATAGCTGGTGCAATGAAATTCAGTAACCTGTTCTTCACTTTCAAGCTTCGGAGTTCATCGTAGCTGATGGTGAGCGGTTTGCTCACAAGCCCATCGATTGTAAGCTTCCAGATAACGGGATCAAACGAAGGTACCTCCTCGATACTCCTTATCCTGAAATGTGTTTATTGTTTTTAGTCCTATACTTTTAAGCAGGCTTAAGCCTGCAATTATTGCACCAATAAAGATGCCAAGATATAAAAAAAACCTCCGCCGGCTGCCGCCGCAACAATAAGAATGCCTGCAACAGCCAGCTTCGGCATTAGGGAGCGGGGGATAGAATGCATGATAGTAAGCCCTGAAACATAGAAATAACCGATGACGTAGAGGGCAAGGAACGGTACCAAAAAATAGCTTCCCGCTCTAAGTGAAAAGTAAAGAGCGACAAGGGCATAAGCACCCAGGCCAGCCTCTATGACCGTGATCATCGGAAAACTGAGCTTGTATTTTTTTCCTTCCCACTCATCCGTATCCGTCTCGATTCCAAATTTTGGTGTGCGCTGGAACGTACCCTTCCTGTTAAACAGTCCTTCAATCACCGCTTTTGTGTTATTGACCGAGATTCCCGTCCCTAGGAAGGTCAGAACTGGAAGATATTTCATACGGGTCTTCCATCCTTTGTACAACTCCCTCTGGGAGAGAGCATACATGGTCAACGGCCCAAATGTCCCGATTGCTAAAAAGTTAAAATAATAAAGGGTGGAGAGGTGTTCACTTGCAAGCAAAATGAGAGGCAGAATCAGGAGCAAGAGCATTACCATCAAGGGATGGACAGCATAGTAGGTGAGGTGCACAAGCGCCTGGAACTTCTTAAAGATAGAGACATCGGAAGACAATACTCTGGGCAATAATTTCCTCGAACATTGTATTGAACCCTTGGCCCATCTGAACTGCTGGCGTTTGAATGCGTTTATCTGCACAGGCACCTCAGCAGGAGATACCACATCTCCCAGAAAGACAAGCTTCCATCCCCGAAGCTGCGCCCTGTAGCTTAAGTCCAGGTCTTCGGTGAGAGTATCATCTTGCCATCCTCCTGCATCTTCGATGCATTGCCGCCTCCATATTCCTGCTGTCCCATTAAAGTTCAAAAAAAGCCCTGAACTGTACCTTGAGTTCTGCTCTATCTGGAAATGTCCGTCTATTCCAATGGCTATCACTTTTGTGAGAAGGGAGTAATTCTCATTTATGTGTCCCCAGCGGGTCTGTACCATTCCAACCTGGGGGGCTGAAAAATGTGGGATACACTTAATGAGAAAATCACTATCGGGCAAAAAGTCTGCGTCGAAAACCGCGATGAATTCGCCGTGTGCGCCTTTCAAACCTTCCTTAAGCGCCCCAGCCTTGTATCCATCTCTTTTTGTTCTATGGAGACAGTAAATATTCAGCCCCTGATCCCGAAACTCACGGACGCATCGTTGTATAATGTCTGTGGTTTCATCCGTGGAGTCGTCCAGCACTTGTATCTCAAGATTCTCTCTCGGGTAATTTAACGCGGCAACTTTTCTGATCAGGCGCTCCACAACATAGAGTTCATTATAAACAGGAAGCTGGACAGTGACTGTTGGGCAGAAAGAAAAATTTGGTTTTTTCTCGGTTCTTTTCCGAGTGTACAGGTAGGCTAGCACGAAACAATTATTCCCATAAATGAAAAGAGTAAATAAGATGGCGATGTAAACCACAAGCAGCGCATCGAGGAGGGTCATATCCTATCCCCAAAAAGAGCATAAGCTTCAGTTTCATATCGCGGGCCCGCTGCTCCGTTGCATAAAAGCCGCCTTTTCGTTTCAGGGAGAAGGCATTCGCTTCCTTTCAGGCAATACATCCCTTCCTGATGCACTACTTCGGGCATGGTCTGGAGTTCCCGGAATACCGTCTCCTTCTGGATTTCTCCACCGATCAGAGTATTCGAGTGATGCAAAATGTTGAGAGCATACCCTCTTCTTTCTGCAAGATGCAAGGTCAAAAGAATCCTGGCTGCAAGATTGCTGTCTCTGTTTTCCCTGTTGAACATAATCACGTTTGGGTTTTTTACATTTTACAGGTATTGCAGATTTAATAAAGTATCTTTTTTGCCGGGCCGAGAAAATACTCAAGATTTCTCTTAATACAACCATCCAAATAATCTCTGTGAGAGCCCGATCTCCTTCACCTCAACAGGCGCCTGCATAGTAGTTGAATATACGGTATCTCCATCCAGGTTTTCGTATCTTATCACCGTGTCCACTCCATAGGTCTTGGGCACAGCCTTGCTATCTGCCTTTATTTTATAGCTGGCAACTACTGTATCACCGGGCTTTATGGTATAGAGGAATGCCTGGTCGTCCGTGGTGCTCAGGGGGTCTGATGGGTTGATTATTGCCTTTGCATTCGTTGCTTCTTCCTCCCCCGTATTTTTAATCGCTATCTGCACGACATCTTCCCTTCCGGGATAAAGGCTGCCTGTGGTTCGCACCACCTCAAAATCCGCCTGCGTTTTTACCTTGAATTTCAGGGTCTGGTTCTGGCCAATCATCGAGTACCAGTAGCTTGCATCGTATGTTTGCGCAGTGGCATTGGGATTTGAGATCTGCACATATTTCTGATAATCATAGGTTAGATTTAAGTAGAGATTATATAAGCCTGCCTTGGCTTTCTTGGCGATTTTTATATCGAATTTTACCGGAGAAAGCGTATTCTCTCCGCTCTTTATTGAACCGACCTGCTGGGCGGGAGACATGACTTCAAGCGGACCTCTCGGATCAACTGAGAGCGCTACAACTATGCCGGTTGCATCCACTATCCTGCTTTCAAGCTTTATCTGGGTCTGAGCGGCATATATTTCATCAGCTGTTGTAGGGGTATGGTCTCTCTCAAATCCTAAATATTTGCCCCGGTTCATTAAATCAATAGGCAGAGTAATGGTCTGGTCCCTATCGAATTCATTGGTGCCGACAATGGTAGCATTAATATCCGGGCTGCCGTATGTATAATAGTAATGTGACCCAAAATCAAAGCTTCTGGGCACATTATATGTGCTGGGGGTATCAGCGCCCGCTGCTGCGGACATCAAAACCAATAGAAATAAGGTGATCAAAATTTGTTTCATTTATGCTTCCCTCCTGAAAAGATAGACACCTAATGCAAAATAAAGAATCGCAAAGAAAATAAGTATAATCAAATCATTGGCTATAAAAGCTAGACCCTGACCCTTGATCATAATGGTACGCATTGCATCGTTAGCATACGTGAGAGGCACCATATACGCTATCCAGCGCATCCAGTCGGGAGCTGAGCCCAAAGGATAGAAAACGCCTGTGGCAAACATGGAAGGAAATGCGACTAACATGCTTATCGCCTGAAAAGAGATCATGTCCTCTGATATGGCAGATATAGCCATTCCAAGACCTACCGCGCCAAAAGTGAAAATGATAAGCACCAGAGCCACGAGGAGCCAACTTCCATTCATAGTGACGCCGAGGAGAACAATTGCGCCGAGTATCAGTACCACAGCCCTGGCAAGCTGCAATACAAGCTGATGCAGAGTTTTGCCGAGAATAATTGCACCCCGGCTCACTGGTGTCATCATAATACGAACCAAAGTGCCGTCCTGCCGCTCTCCTGCTATCGCATAACCCATGGTCTGAATTGTGCCGAAAAATACTGTAAGTGCAATAACAGCAGGTGTGAGAAAGTCGATGTACTCCAGCTTTCCGTAAATATCAGGAATATTCAACGAAACAAGCGAACCTGACGTTCCTGCAAATAACTGTTTCATGAAATTAATGATTATGCCGCTTGATGTGGTGTCTGAGGAATCGGTCAGCAGTGTCAGGGTCACGTTCTCATTTTTTGCAACGCGTTCACTATAATCCGGCGGAATTATGAGGACGGCTTTATACAACCCACCGTCTATTTTTCTCTCAGCCTCGGATTGGGACATATCCTTCGTATAGGTTATGGAGAACATTCTGGGATCCCCGTATTTGGGGATGAAGCTTCCGATTTCCTGGACAAGGGAACTTGAAGCTGTACCTATGTCATCATTGATAACGAGAATGTCGGCATTTTTGATTGTGCCGCCCATGCCATAGCCGAAAAAGACGATCATGACTATCGGGAACATGAACATCGGGATCATGAATGCTTTTTTCCTGAGGATCTGCCTGAACTCCTTTATCATAATTATCCAGGATTTCCTGATTTCCTTTTTTAAATCCAATTCAATCACGTATCTCCTCGCCTGTCAGATGAATGAAAACTTCTTCAAGACTCGTGCTATTTGAAGCCTTCTTAAGATTCTCAGGCGTATCTAAAGCCATCAGTTTACCTGCATTCATTATCGCGACCCTGTCGCAGAGTTTATCTGCCTCGTCCATATAATGTGTAGTGAAAATAAGAGTTTTTCCTTCCTTATTGAATTTCCGGGCAAGTTTCCAGATAGCTTGTCTTGTCTGCGGGTCAAGCCCTGTGGTCGGCTCGTCCCAGAAGATTATCTGCGGGTCGTGTATCACTGCACTGATCACGGAAAGGCGCTGCTTCATGCCGCCTGAAAAGCCGCCTGTAAGACGTTCTGCATGAGTTTCAAGATTGACCAGTTTCAGGTAGTACTCAATCCTTTCTTCCTTGACCTTTCTGGGCACGTCATAAAGGTTTCCCATAAGCTCCAGGTTCTCCCTGGCTGTAAGGTCAGGGTAAAGGCTGAGTTTCTGGGGAACTATACCTATGAAGGTTCTTATCCTGTCATCCTCTTTTTCAACATCAAAACCTGCAACTTTTATACTGCCTCTTGTGGGTTTTATTAACGTGGTCATCATGGCGAATGCGGTGGATTTGCCCGCCCCGTTGGGCCCTATCATACCAAAGATCTCGCCTTTGAATATATCGAAACTGACATTATCCACTGCCGTTATCTTCGCCCTTCTTGCGAGGAAAACCTTGGTAAGATCCCTGACCTCAATAATAGGTTCCAATAAGTTCAAATCTCCTTCTCGATTATATTAAGACTAATACAAAATAAAAGCTTGTGAAATATTTCTTTAATATTTATTTCATAAATAACGTCCACCAGTTAATTATACTGATAGATAGAAAAACAATTCCTATGCTCTTAATAATATTTGCAATTGAAATCACGATCAAGAACCGTTTTGAGTCATAGTTTTCTATTCCAGCCGCAATAGGAGCAAGGTCAACCACAAGAGGAATCCATGGTGAAATTAAAAGGAGCAATGCACCATGCCTATGAAAATACATCTGTATCTTTCTGTCGTTTTCCTTATTACGAAACTGGATAATTTTTGTAAGTCCATGTTTTCCCATAAAATAACCTGCAGATGCTCCGAGTATTGAGCCAGATGTCAAAATTATGAATATCAGATCAGGATTTCCTCCAATACCAAGCAGCCCAAAAACTACTGGCTCTGTAGGTATTGGTATGATAGATGAAATAATGCTAATGATAAAAAGCCCGATCATGCCATAAGATATGAATAAATCGAATAATGTCATTTCTTATCCCTATACTTGCATTAATATTTTATAAATCCCTCATGTAAATTGAGCGAAAAGTGGAATATGATATCTTCATGATATTATCAGGTTTGACCAATCAATGCTGGCAAAAAGCTATTTCATATCGAATGTCTGCCTGGGTTGCAGAACCTCCATTTCTTATCAAGAAGGATACTATGTCCTTCTCTTTTTTCTGAAAGAGTGTCTATGAAGGAAAAAAGATAGCCAGATATTCATTGTTCAAACCGCAGTGCATCCACAGGGTTCTTCTTTGCCGCCGTCCAGCAGGCACAACACCTGAGATCACGCCCACGAACACGGAGAATACAAGTGCAAATATTATAAGCTGTGGCGTGACAATTGCGTTCATCATCCCCAGGTCCGCATATTAATCCCTATTGGTATCCGTATTAAAACGCGGGATTCTATACGGGATCTCCATATGGGGCATCTATCCTCCTTTTGGTTTCCGGAAATAGGAAGTTATTTTTCTTCGCTGCCAGTATAATACCACTATAATAACAGCCGCCAGCAGCCATGTGGTATAATTTGTGCTGCTCTGTGCTCTTGTCCCTGCCTGGGTCGATGCCAAATCCGCAGCAAGATTTTTTGTAATGGCATGTCTTACTCCACTGGTGTCGGTGTACTGAATCACTACATCGAGGTTGTTTCCTGCTCCTGGCTTTTTCGAGATCTGGAATATTGCGGATGTGTAATCACCCGGATTTAAATTCCCAAGCACGGCAGAACTGCTCCCCGTCGAAGTGAAGTTCTTTTGGTTCGGTATGCTGACGGTCACGGCACTTGCGGGATTTATCCCCACATTGGCAACATTGAGCGAAAATGAGCCCAGAGTCACCTGGTAACTTATCTCAAAATCAGTTGTTCCTGCGACAACCAGCCCTACGAAATCACTGGATGAAAAATTGTCCAGGCCTGTAAATGTCAAAGGCAGATTATACACCCCCGGACGTGCGGCAATGTCAACAGCAAGGTCGAACGTAATACTGGCTTCGTCCCCGGGCTTGAGGTTGCCGAGTGAAAATTTTGTTCCTCCTCCCAAAATTGAAAAAGATGAGCCGGAAACATCTAATTCACCCACAACATTCTGGACAGTACCTGTGCCTGTATTCTTGAGCAGCAGTGTTTCGCTATTAATGCTCATCGGTTCAACAAAACCGAGCGTTGAATTTAGCAGAACTAATACGGGCTTTCCCTTAATGGTTAATATCTGATCCTCAAGCTTTGTGGTTACCGGGGTCGGTTGAGTAGCGGCGCTGGTCAGCTGCCCCGTTGAAGTAATATAGACGTCGAAAAGATAATTTCCTTCCTTCGAATCAGGGTTTACATGGATCCTGAACCTGGCAGTTCTCTGATCCCCCCATTTATCGATAGTTCCCAGATAAGCTATATCGTCCAGCAAGCTCACGGCATTTGCTGAGGCATTGTCCTTGGGTACTAGCCTGACTGTTACATCTGTCAAAAAGTTGCCAAATCCAAGGTTCTGTACAGGCACGTATATGTAGGTCGTATCCCCCGGATAAACCGGCGCCGTGTCAGTTACAAGAAACTCAGAGGCGGCAGATGCAACATGTACCAGCAATAATGCTAACATAGTCAACAAAATCAAATTTATTCTTCTCATGCTTCACCTACTATTTTCCCATCCAGCATTTTCACAACTCTTCCTGCATATCCCGCTATTCTCGGGTCGTGAGTTATCATCACCATGGTCAACCCTTCGCTGTTCAAGCGTTTGAATACCTCCATAATTTCACTGCCTGCCTTTGTGTCAAGATTCCCTGTAGGCTCATCAGCCAGGAGGATAGAAGGACCTGTAGAGAGAGCACGAGCTATTGCCACTCTCTGCTGCTGCCCGCCCGATAGCTGGGCAGGGAAATGATATCCGCGATCCACCAATCCGACAGTAGCCAGAAGGTTTTGCGATATCTCTTCTACCTCTCTTTCAGAGAACTCATGAATTCTCATGGGGAGCCGGATGTTCTCAAGAGCTGTCAGTGTAGGATACAGGTTAAAAGTCTGGAATACAAATCCGATTTTCTTGCCTCTTATGCGGGCAAGTTCATCCCTCTTGAATTCCGATATGTCCCTTTTTTCAAGCAAAACTTTTCCCCGGGTAGGCATATCCAGGCAGCCTATCATGTTTAACATCGTTGATTTGCCGCATCCGCTTGGTCCTGTTATTGCAACTGCTTCGCCTCTTTTGATTGCAAGGTTTATCCCGGAAAGCGCAGTTACCTCAACTTCTCCCATGCGGTAAATTTTCCAGACGTCTTGCAATTCTATTATAGTTTCCATTAGGTCACCCTAAAAAACGGTTTATGTGCCCATAGGTCGGGCTTTTGGTGTTCTTCATCCAACCGCTTCATTATCTCCCCTTTTATATATTACCTTGCTTCTATCAATATCAAATAGGGTGGCAGAGTATATACTTTCATCGGTAGAAAACAAAGGGCCGACTTCTTTATTTCCAGTTTGAATTGACAATTCATGTATGCCCAAATAGGTAAATCCCGGAGGTGTATTGGTTTTGGCCATTAAATCCGGACCTGTGGTCTGATCACTTTGAGGGCTTTCTATATTTTTATGGAAGATATTTACTGATATTAAAGCCGCTGCAATAATTAAAGCGATCGATAATACAAATTTATTTGCCATAATAATCTCTTTTTGCATTTCATGTCACAGTGAACTAAAAAATACATGTTCCATTCTCATTTTCTGAGAATCATAGAAATCATTAACTAAGATCAATACTTTATACTAAATACGGAATTGGAATCAGGCATTCCTGGAAAACTATGACGCCATACTTAATCATCGCCATTCGATTTCTATTGGGTTTAATTCTAATGATCTTATCATTCCGAGCATTTTTGAAAACAAAAGCAAGTGCCATGTTTTACCTCGCCTTGGGATTTTCCCTGATAGCAGTAGGAAATCTATTTTCTGCCATTTACTATATTAATGACGTTAGGATGGACAGATTACTTGCAAATATTTTCGATATACTCGGGCTGATTGCATTGATAATAGCGGTGGAAAAAAGCTAATAATATTGGTGGAAGAAGGTAATTGGAATAGATCAAATATGAGCAAAGAAGAGTTGCTTTTTGAGCTCCTGGCAAATAAGTACTCACGAGCAATAATATCCCTGACATCCATAAAAGAATGTTCAGCCATCCAATTGAGCCAGGAACTCGAAATACCGCTTGCAACTGTGTACAGGAAGCTTAAGCTTCTGGAAAGTACGGGGCTCATTCAGCATGTGAAGACGATCATAAATCTTCAGGGTAACGAGGAGAAATATTATCGCTGTGCAATTCGCGAGGCTGTGGTGCATATCAATGGAGGAGAGCTTTCTCTCGACCTTAAGAAAGAAGATCGTAGCGAAAAGATCATCAGACTATGGAAAAGGCTCGCTCATCCAGATAAGGAAGATGTCGTGCCAAGTCGCTGATATCGATAAAGGCAAAACTCAGCTAAATGCAGGAATAGTGGATAGAAGGGAAGGGAGAAGTGGATATCAATTTAATAATAATTAATCTATATTAAAAATTTCGGAAGGTTTTAATATCAGTTAGTTAATAGTCAAACCATCATGTATATGATGGCCGCTCAAAGGAGTGGGCCATGGTGTGGTGAAAGAGGTGGGAAAATTATCAAGGAAAAGATTGCAGTTGGCTTGCCCTAAAAGAATGGTGATGGCCTTGTTGTTGGCGGGCATTTGTGAGGAAAGGGGGCATGATGCACAGGTCTGCTGATAGTTTTATTGATTGCATTGAGGTGAGAAAGTGAAATCATCAGACTTGTTGTCTCAGATATTATCAATAGCATTAATAACTCTTATATTGAATTCATCTATTCTTTATGTACCTGTTGTATCGGCTGCTTCAGAGCTTGATGGAACATTAAGCACTACGCCCAACCCGACCTATATACCGAGTAATTATAATGGCCAAGTGAGTTCCACACCCAAGGCCAATGATGGACCTAACTCGAATATCGGTGCTGAGAGCAATGCAATAGACCATGTCTACTCCCCTCCTGAAATAAATGGACGCATGACCGGTGGAGGCAGCGTGTTCAATGGCAGCATGCGAGTAACGCACGGCTTCGAGCTGAACTGCGATGCCAGCACGAACCCGAACAACCTCGAAATTAACTGGGATAAGGGCAATAAGTTCCATCTTGAAAATCTCACCACAGCCTCGTGCACTGATGATCCTGCCATCAAGCCCAATCCACCTTCTGCCGGCTTTGATACCTATGAAGGTAGCGGTACCGGCATCTATAATGGTGTGCCCGGCGCCTCCGCGCACTGGATATTTACCGATGCTGGAGAGCCTGGCAATAAAGATTCTGCTACAATTTATATTTGGGATGCCAAAGGCAAACTCGTCCTTTCGGTCTCTGGCAACCTGAAAGGTGGAAACCACCAGGCTCACGGATCAACTTCTGGTACATTAGTATCGATCGCAGTTACTCCTGTAAATCCAACCATAGCTCTTGGCCAGAATAAACAGTTCAACGCTAATGGAACTTATTCCGATGGCAGTACAAAGGATATTACTGCCAGTGCAACCTGGTCGTCGAGCAATACCAGTGTAGCTACCATTGATGCTTCTGGATTAGCTACGTCAAAGGCTATTGGAAATAGCCAGATCACAGCTTCCAGTGACGGGATAACCAGTCCTGCACAAACTATGACCGTGACTTCTGCCAAATTGGTATCGATAGCAGTAACCCCTATAAATCCAGCCATAGTATTGGGTGAGACCCAGCAGTTCACAGCTACTGGAACTTATACTGATGGCAGCACGGAATACCTCACCTCCACCGCAACCTGGACATCCAGCAACCATAGCGCAGCGACCATAGCTGCATCAGGGTTTGCAACGTCAATCGCGGCAGGAACTGCTGATATTACTGCTGCCGCGGGAGGAATTACAAGTCCTGCCCAGACTTTGACCGTGACGGCAGCTAAACTGGTATCCATTGCGCTCACACCAGTAAACCCGGTAATTGCACTTGGACAGACTCAACAATTCATCGCTAATGGAACCTATTCAGATGGCAGCATTAAAAACATCACATCCACTGCAACCTGGAAGTCAGACAATTCAAGCATAGCAACAATAAGCGATACTGGATTGGCAACGTCAGTCGCCGCAGGTACTACACAGATCAATGCTACAAGCGGCGGTATTTCAAGCCCATCGCAGACCTTGACCGTAACTTCTGCAAAATTAGTATCGATTGCGATCACTCCTGAAAATCCAACAATAACTCTGGGTCAGACTCAACAATTCACAGCTAATGGAACTTATTCAGATGGTAGTACAAAGAACATTACAACTACTGCAACCTGGTCATCGAGCAATACCAGTGTAGCTACTATAGATGCTTCAGGATTAGCAGCATCGGTTGGAGCAGGAACAACCCTTATCACAGCTACCAATGAAGGAATAACCAGTCCTGCGCAGACCTTGACCGTAACATCCGATATATTATGTAATCAAGGCGGCTGGCAGTATTACCGTGATCTCACAATAAACAACACCGGCAGCGCCCTGACCGATTATCAGGTGCTTGTAAATCTCACAGGAAGCGCCTTCCCGACCAGCGCGCAGCCCAGCGGCGCAGACCTGCGATTCAGGGATGCGGGCGGCGCCGAGTTGAGTTACTGGTTTGAGAAATGGGATTATGCAAACAGGAGCGCGCTGGTGTGGGTGAATGTTTCAAGCATACTCGCAAGCGGAGACACGAGCATGCGGATGTATTACGGGAATCCGGGCGCGGTGAGAGCGAGCGATGTAGATGCAACCTTCTTGAGGGTGATCGACAATGTTAAGCCAGTGATGGGAAGCTGGCATTTTGATGAAGGTTCGAGTGTGACTGCTTATGATACCTCTGGAAAAGGAAATAATGGGGCTTTAGTTAATGATCCGATGTGGCTTACCGGGAAGTTCGGAAAAGCGCTGAGTTTTGATGGCTTGAAAGATTATGCAAATGCTGGGAATGATACAAGTCTGAATATTCAGAATGAAATTAGCATCGAAGCATGGGTAAACGCATCAAGAGGCGCGTCTCTGGAAAACATACGCGCGATTGTGGATAAAACTGGAACGGGTAATTTTACAGACCCGAATTCATGGAGCTTCTACGATACAGCAATTCAAAATTCTAAATCAAAAGGCTTCATTGGTGCAGTCTTTGACGGGAGATACGTCTATTTTGTACCATACAATAACGGCGTTTATCATGGTCAGGTTACAAGATATGATACAAATGGTTCGTTTAATGACTCAGCTTCATGGAGTTTCTATGACACAGCAGCGCAGAATCCTAATTCAAAAGGCTTCTATGGTGCAGTTTTTGACGGCAGATATATTTATTTCGTACCAGAAGTTTGGGACACCTACACCTATCACGGGCAGGTTACAAGATATGACACAGCCGGATCTTTCACAGATCCGAATTCCTGGAACTTCTATGACACGACAGCTCAGAATTCAAATTCAATAGGTTTTATTGGAGCAGTATTTGATGGTAGGTATATTTACTTCGTGCCAGCACCTTCCTATACAGGTAAGGGTGGCCAAGTAACAAGATATGACACGACAAGCTCTTTTACAGACTCAATCTCATGGAGTTTCTATGACACAAGAGCTCAAAATCCAAATTCAAGAGGCTTCTATGGTGCGGTTTTTGACGGTAAATATATCTATTTCGTACCATACGGAGATCCGGGTACGGGTCATGGACAGGTAACAAGATACGACACTGGTGGTTCGTTCACAGACCCGAATTCCTGGAACTTCTATGATACGAAAGCTCAGAATTCAAATTCAATGGGTTTCTCAGGAGCAGTTTTTGATGGCAGATATGTCTATTTTGTACCTATTGTTCTTGATAGGGTAACGAGATACGATACATTGGGCTCGTTCGCAGACCCGAATTCCTGGAACTTTTATGATACAGGAATTCGAAATTATGGTAAAAAAGGCTTCCATGGTGCTGTCTTTGACGGCAAATATGTCTTTTTCATTCCTTACTATGACGGTCGGGTAATGAAATACGACACAACAAATTCATTCATGGACTCGAACTCTTGGACATTTTACGACACAGGAGTGCAGAATTCAAATTCAAATGGAGGCTTTGGTGGTGGGGTTTTTGACGGCAGAAACGTCTATTTCGCGCCGCATAATGGTCAAGTCACCAGATACGACACAACCGGCAGCAACGCATCTTACAGCCTCCTCTACGGCCTCGGTCAGAACAGTTACGGAAGCACTCCCTTCGGCTTCGGTATGCGCATCAACACAAACAAAGGCATATACTCCGTGTTTGACAACAGGATCCAAACAAAAGGCTGGCATCACGTAACAGGCACCTATAACGGCACAAACCTGGTGCTCTACGTTGATGGAATTCCTGTTTCAACCGCAAATGCATCCGGCACCATAGCTGCAAGCGATGTTCCATTAACGATAGGCTCTGTGCTTAACAGTTATTTCAACGGCACAATCGACGAAGTCCGCATCTACAACCGCGCTTTGAATGCAGATGAAGTTTCAGACCTCTACAACAACTACGGCTACACCACATTAAATTATCCCGGCAGGGTTTTGGTCCGCAAATACACGTCCCCTGAGCCTTCGATCAGCGTGGGCGCGGAGAAAGGATTTTGTGATGCAGCGCCGCCTGCAAGCATCACTGACCTGACAAACGTAAGCTATGCCCCTACTTACATCAACTGGACATGGACTGATCCTGCGGATACTGACTTTGCCAGTTTGAGCGTCTGGATAGATGGAGTATTTAGGGATAATATCGCCAGAGGCGTGCAATTCTTTAATGCAACTGGTTTTGACCCGGATACAGAGCATAGTATTGCGACAAGAACTGTGGATACGAATGGCAACATAAATCAGACCTGGGTAAATCGCACCACAAAGACGGCGCCTGAAATCACATCGTGCACCCAGGACGGCTGGCAGTATTACCGGGATATAACGATCAATAACCCCGGCAGCGCCCTGACTGATTATCAGGTGCTTGTAAATCTCACAGGAAGCGCCTTCCCCACCAGCGCGCAGACCAGCGGCGCAGACCTGCGATTCAGGGATGCGGGCGGCGCCGAGTTGAGTTACTGGTTTGAGACATGGGATTATGCGAACAGGAGCGCGCTGGTGTGGGTGAATGTTTCGAGCATACTCGCAAGCGGAGATACCAGCATGCGGATGTATTACGGGAATCCGGGCGCGGCGAGTGCGAGCGATGGAACAAAGACTTTTGAGTTTTTTGATGATTTTTCGAGTCCGATTCTGGATTCATCTTGGCAAGTATTGTCAGGTCAAGGTAGTTATTCACTAACCGATAACCCAGGATACTTAAAGTATATCCTTCAAGGCCCGCTATCTCATGGAGGAGGATGGACGGGACAAGGATGTAGTGGTGGCTGGTGCCCGAGCCTGAGTTTGGTTCGTCCTTTTGATGGGGATAACTGGATCTTGCGTACAAAAGTGACGTATAATTTTAACTATCCCGGAACTGGTGCACAAAGTCAAAAGCTGATAATTCCTTTAGGAAATGGTATTAGTGATTACCTCTTGATCGACCGCGGTACGGATCAGTGGTATAATTATAACGATATAACCGTATACCTTGTAAATAATGATACCAACCTCGTTAATAAGAACAATCTGGTTGCTCCTGATGATATAGTCAATAATGGTTGGGTCAGGCACACCTACTGGTATGAGGTCACAAGGAACGGACAACAAATTGCGTTACGTTATAGCTATGACGGAACAAATTATCTAGATGTGTTTTCAGCTACATTAACCACACCAGTCGAGGCAACCCAAAGAGTGGTTATTTCTTCTACTGTCTGGGCAACTGCAGGCTCGTATGCCGATTGGGATTATATTTATGCCCGCAAATACACCTCCCCCGATCTCTTGGTCGGCGTGGGCGCTGAGAAAGTATCATGTGATTCAACACCACCTGCCAGCATCACTGACCTGACAAACGTAAGCTATGCCCGGAACTATATCAACTGGACATGGACTGATCCTGCGGATGCTGACTTTGCCAGTGTAAGCGTCTGGATAGATGGCGTATTCAAAGATAATATCGCCAGAGGAGTGCAATTCTTTAATGCAACTGGTTTTGCTCCGGATACAGAGCATATTATTGCGACCAGGACTGTGGATATTTATGGCAACATAAATCAGACCTGGGTAAATCACACTGCAAGGACGGCGCCTGTAACTGACACAACATCCTGCCCGAGCATAACCAACCTGACAAACAAAAGCTATGCTCCGACCTATATCAACTGGACATGGACAGAACCGGGAAATTCGGATTTCTCAAAGGTAATGATATACATCGACGGCATATTCAAGACCAATGTTTCAAAAGGCGTTCGATTCTACAATGCAACAGGTTTTTCACAGGATACAGAACACACCATATCCGCCAGATTAAGTGATGTTGTCGATTGTATCGAGCCGTGTTCGAACTGGACGGTTGAAAGTGGCATCAGGCTGGATGGTGGCTGGGCAAGTAATCCCAGTATCGTCAAATTGGCAGATGGAAAATACAGGATGTATCATTCAGATGCTTCATCCGTTCCCCCTTATACTTATCCGACGAACATACGAAGTGCGATTTCTTCAGATGCTATGAATTGGACAAAAGAAAGTGGCATTCGAGTTGGGGAGGGTTATGGAGGTCAGGAAGGTTGGGCAAATGAACCGGAAGTATTAGTTCTTTCCGATGGAACCTACAGAATGTACTATGATCATGAATACGCATTTGGAGGATGGGTACGAGGGGTAATTTTAAGTGCGATATCTTCAGATGGTTTAAACTGGACTAAAGAGCAAGGAACAAGGATTGACTATGGTGGAACTTATGACACTGTATTAGCAGAGGGTCCAAATATCGTAGAGTTATCAGACGGGACCTATAGAATGTACTATCAGGGTTTGAATTCTCAATATGGTAATTACCGCATTCTTAGCGCTGTTTCCACTGACGGCTTTAACTGGACAAAAGAAGAAGGAATAAGAATCAACATTGGTGGAACCTATGATAGTTTTGGTGTATCATCACCTCGGATAATTAAATTTTCAGATGGAAGATTTGTCTTGTCTTATAGTGGTGCGGATGCACAATGGAACAGTCGCCTTTTGACCGCTGTATCAGCAGACGGTTTAAAATGGAGTAAAGAATGCGGCATCCGCATAGATAATAAGGGGCTTGAAGGCGGCCCTTATAGTATCGTATCGCCGGGAGAAATTGTTAGAATATCTGATGATCAGTACAGGATGTACTTCACAGGGGATAGATATCCACCGACGTTTTATGGAAATCGAAATGCTATATTAAGTGCTATTGGTACGTTCCGAAATATACCCCAACCTTGCGGGAGTATCAACCAGACATGGGTCAACCATACCGCAAGAACAGCGCCATTGCTGGATAATTCGCCGCCGGCAAGCATAACAAATCTTGCATCCATCAACGGGACGACATGGATAAACTGGACATGGTCGAATCCTCAGGATTCGGATTTCAACCATACGATGATATACCTGAACGGGAGCTGGAAAGATAACATCTCCAATCCGTACTACAATGCAACAGGTCTTGCTCCGGATACAGTTTACGAGATAGGAACGAGAACAGTCGATATAGCAGGAAACATAAACGCTACATGGGTAAATGAAACAGCAAGGACTTTGAATGTTACATCTGCCAGATTGGTATCGATAGAAGTTACACCCAAAAATCCAGCCATAGCGCTGGGTGAGACACAGCATTTCACGGCCAATGCAACATATTCAGATGGCAGTACAAAGAATATCACATCTATTGCAACATGGTCATCGAGCAATACAAGTGTAGTCACTATAGATAATTCAGGAACAGCGACATCGGTATCAGCGGGAACAATAAACATTACAGCTTCAAGCGAAGGGATAACCAGTCCGGCTCAAGCTTTGACTGTAACTTCTGCAAAATTGGTATCGATAGCAATTACTCCTGTGAATCCCACAATATCCCTGGGTCAGACTAAACAGTTCATGGCAAATGGAACCTACTCAGACGGGAGTATAAAAAACATTACTTCCACAGCAACCTGGTCATCAGGCAATACCAGTGTAGCCGCTATTGATGTTTCAGGATTTGCGACATCAAAAGCAGCAGGAACTACCGGTATCACTGCTTCAAGCGCCGGGATAACCAGTCCGGCTCAGGTCTTGATTGTAACCTCTGCAATATTAGTGTCTATCGCTATCACTCCGTTAAATCCCACGATAGCTCTGGGTCAGACTCAGCAGTTTGTCGCAAATGGAACTTATTCAGATGGCAGTATAAGGAACATTACATCATTTGCGACATGGGCATCGAGCAATACAAGCGTGGCGACGATCAATGCCGCCGGATTGGCTACTTCGGTAGCGCCCGGAACTTCCCTGATAAATGCAACCAGCGATGGAATAACAAGTCCTGCCCAGACGCTGACCGTAACTTCTGCAAAACCGGTTTCGATAGCAGTAACACCCGTGAACCCGATCATAGCTCTGGGTCAGACCCGGCAGTTCATAGCAAATGGAACTTATACAGATGGCACTGAAAAGAATATCACATCAATTGCAGCATGGTCGTCAAGCAATACCAGTGTAGCGACCATCGATGCCTCAGGATTGGCGACATCTGTTTCACCGGGAAATACCCTGATAAATGCAACAAGCGAAGGAATAACCAGTCCGGCAGAGATCCTGACCGTAACCCCTGCGAAACTGGTTTCAATCGCAGTAACACCTCTAAATCCAACCATATCTCAGGGTCAGACCCAGCAATTCACCGCCAACGGAACCTATACAGATAGCAGCAGTAAGAACATCACCTCTTCAGCAATCTGGTCATCAAGCAACACCAGTGTAGCAACGATCGATGTCACCGGATTGGCTACTTCGGTAGCACCCGGAACTACCCAGATAAATGCAACCAGTGACGGGATCATAAGTCCGGCCAGGACACTGACAGTAACCTCTGCAAAACTTGTCTCGATCACAGTTACAC
This sequence comes from Candidatus Methanoperedens sp., assembly GCA_027460535.1. Taxonomy (NCBI): domain Archaea; kingdom Methanobacteriati; phylum Methanobacteriota; class Methanomicrobia; order Methanosarcinales; family Candidatus Methanoperedentaceae; genus Candidatus Methanoperedens; species Candidatus Methanoperedens sp. The sequence continues at coordinate 76,432 of JAPZAR010000030.1, read as the reverse complement.
CAGTAAATCCAACCGTAGCTATTGGTCAGACCCAGCAGTTCATTGCCAATGGAACGTATTCAGACGGCACTAAAAAGAATCTCATATCAATTGCAGTCTGGTCATCAAGCAATACCAGTGTAGCATCAATCAATGCCTCTGGACTGGCGGCATCTGTGGCACCGGGAACTACACTGATAAACGCAACCAGTGACGGAATTTCAAGTCCAGCTCAGACATTGACCGTCGCGCCTCCGGCAGGCCCGGATTATATCCGACCTGCAGTTGAGGTCATCGTAATACCGCAGGCAAATGTTGGTGAACCCGTCACAATAACCGTTAAAGCCACAGATAATGTAGGTGTGATCTCACGATCTTTGACCGTGAACGGCGTACCTGTTGCGCTTGATGCTTCATGGAATGCAACATATAGCTCTCCAGCTGTGGGTGTCTTCACCGCTGTTGGCACTGCACTCGATGCTGCGGGAAATGAGGGACTGGATAAAGCAGAATTCAGGGTGCTCTCTCCTGGAGATATAATACTGCCCACGGTGGGGATCACTTCCCCTGCTGATGATTCAAAGTTCTCCTTTCCCACAAATATCACAGGCACTGCCAGTGATGCAAATCTTATCAGCTACAGGCTTGAGTACTCGGCCAAAGATAAAAATGAATTCATCACCTTCGCAGGCGGGAATTCATCGGTAACGAATGGTGTCCTGGGCAAGCTTGACCCGACAACGATGAGGAACGGTCTCTATGATATCAAACTCACTGCGGAGGACGCAAGCGGGAATACGGCTTATGTCATAAAGACATACCAGATCGATGGCGAGATGAAAGTCGGTGCTTTCACCATCAGCTTCAATGACCTGACCGTCCCGATGGCAGGAATACCCATCACGGTCACCCGCACATATGACAGCAGGGTCAAATCAAAGGGAGATTTCGGCATCGGATGGACTCTTGACTTTGAGTCGATAGAGCTTCAGGAGAATCGCGTACCAGGAGAAGGATGGGGGCTGTATTGTAAGAGATCATTATTTGGTACGTGCCTGGAATGGGGAGTAAGCGCGAGCAGCAGTCATACCATAGTTGTGAGTATTCCCGGAACCCGCGACCAGGAGTTCGATGTCCAGGCAGTGACTTCGTATGCAGATGAATCCGGTATTGCTCAGGGCTATTTCACATTTGCTGCTCAATCCGGAACGTTTTCTACTCTTGAATCACTTGATCCTGTAACATACGATTACCTTCAAGACGACAAACTGTACGATGCAGATTTCAATGAGATCAATCCCAACCGCTACAAGCTCACCACGATGGACGGCGCGGTTTATACCGCCAACCAGCCGACCGGACTTGAGAGTATCAGGGACACGAACGGCAATACCATAACCATAGGCGCAGGGGGCATCATCCACTCCGGAGGAAAGAGCGTCACCTTCACAAGGGATGCACTGGCACGGATAACAAAGATCACTGACCCGATGGGCAGCACGATACGGTACGAGTACGATTACTACGGCGATCTTGTGAGCGTCACGGATCAGGAAGGACGCACCACAAGGTTCACCTACAATTCCGATCACGGTCTTGTGGATATCGTCGATCCGCGGGGAATCAAGCCCGCCCGGACAGAATACGATAACGATGGCAGGGTAATCGCGCATACGGATGCTGACGGGAACAGGATCGAATACACCCACAACATCGGCACACGGCAGGAGATCGTGAAAGATCGCCTGGGAAGCATCACAGCCTATGACTATGATGACAGAGGAAACGTGTTGCAAAAGACCGATCCGCTTGGCGGGGTGACAAAATACACGTATGATGCCAGGGACAACAAGCTCTCAGAGACCGATCCGCTGGGATATACGACAAACTATACCTATGACAGCAAGGACAATCTTTTGAGCCAGAAAGACCCGCTGGGAAATACTGTCGCGTACACCTACAACAGCCGCGGACAGATGCTGATTACCACTGACGCCATGGGTAATGTCACCACGAATACCTATGACGCTAACGGCAATCTGCTGAGCACGACCGACCCGCTGGGATATGTGACCGCCAACCTGTATGATGCGGCAGGGAATCTCATCAGGATGACTGACCCGCTGGGCGGTGTGACATCCTACACCTACGATGGCGCGGGCAATATGGTAAGCCAGACAGATACGCTGGGGAATGTTTTCGCCTACACTTATGATGCCAACGGGAACCGGTTGAGCGAGACTTCGCCAACAGGTGGTATTTCGCAGTACGATTATGATAAGTCAAACAGGCTGGTGCAGACCATCGACCCGTACGGAAACACGACCGCGACCGAATATGATGCTATCGGAAAAGAAGCTGCCACGATCGACAAGCTGGGCAACCGCATGGAGCGCGAATATGATGCGAGGGGCAATCTTGCGCGCCTGGTGAATCCTGACGGTACTGATGAGAGCTACACCTATGATGTCGAGAACAGGAAAATCACATCAACCGACCGTGCGGGGCGGACGACCAGTTACACGTATGATAAGCTGGGAAAGATGACCAAAACCACCTATCCAGACGGGAACTTCACGCAGAGCGAGTATGAGGCAGCAGGCAGGGTCACGCAAGTTATCAATGAGCGCAGCAATCCCACGCGATACACTTACGATGCAGCAGGCAGGCAGATATCGGTCATCGATGCGCTGGGCGATACAACCACATACGCATATGATAAGAACGGAAACAAATTGAACGAGACAATGCCTTCAGGGAGTATTACGAAGTACGGGTACGATAAGGCAAACCGGCTGGTGCAGACGATTGATCATTATGGCAATTTGACCACTACAGAATATAACGCTAATGGGAAAGAAGTTGCCACGATCGATAAACTTGGCAACCGCTTGCAGAGCGAATATGATGCAAAGGGTAACCTTGTTAAAATGGTATATCCGGATGGCAGAGATGAGCGCTATACCTATGACGTCGAGAGCAGGAAAAACACATCAATCGACCGTGCAGGGCGAACGACAAGGTACACCTATGATAAGCTGGGCAGGATGATCAAAACCATTTATCCAGACGGAAACATTACGCAGACTGAGTACGATGCAGCAGGCAGGATCACGCGAGTTATCAATGAGCGCGGCAATCCCACGAGCTATACATACGATTCGGAAGGCAGACAAATATCAGTCATCGATGCGTTGGGTAATACAACCACATACGCATACGATAATAACGGCAACCAAATCCAGATGACCGATGCCAGAGGCAGTGTTTTCCAGTACCAGTACGATTTCAGAAATAGAAAAATAAAGACAATATATCCCGACAGCACTTCAACTGCGATAGCATACGATGCTTCGGGAATAAAGGTCTCAGAAACTGATCAGGCTGGAAATGCTATGCAGTTTGAATATGATGCTCTGGAAAGATTGGTGAAGGTCACTGATGCGCTTGGACAGGTAACAGCCTATGCTTATGACGAATCCGGGAACATGGTCTCCCAGACAGATGCCAACAACCACATCACCTCATTTGAATATGACAAGCTCGGCAGGCGCACAAAGCGCACGCTTCCGCTTGGGATGTCTGAAACCGCAGCCTACGATGCGGCAGGGAATATGGTATCGCAGACCGATTTCAATGGGAATACCACGACATTCACCTACGATGCCAACAGTCGCCTCACCAGAAAGAGCTTCCCCGACGGCAGTTCTGATATATTTACCTACACTGCCAGCGGACAGCGAAAGACAGTGACCGATAGCAGAGGCGTTACTTCGTATGAATATGACGCCCGTGACAGGCTGGTCAAACAGACCGATCCAGATGGCAGGAGCCTCTCTTATGCATATAACGAAGCCGGGAATCGGGTATTATTGACCATTCCTTCAGGCACTACGAGCTATACTTTCGATGTTCTGAACAGGCTATCGACAGTGACCGACCCTGATGGTGGTGTAACATCATACACCTACGATGCCGTGGGCAATCGTGACAGCGTGACATATCCGAACGGCGCAGTGGCGGAATATACATATGATTCACTGAACCGCATGACAAATCTGCTGAACCGTAAATCTGTCGGCGGGGTCATCTCATCCTATTCCTACACACTCGCACCTGCAGGAAACAGGATCAGAGTTGTAGAAGATACTGGACGGAAGGTGGACTACAGCTACGATAAGACTTACAAGCTGACGAATGAGAGTATCAATGATCCGGTATCGGGATTGCGGATGATCAACTATAGTTATGATGCTGTAGGGAACCGTTTGATAAAGATGGATGATGACGCCAGTAGAACGTATACCTATGATGCCAATGACAGGCTGCTGACTGAGTGGGACAACAGTTTCACTTACGATAATAACGGAAACACGCTGAAAAGAATCAATGCAACAGAAAATGTGCTCTACAGATACGACTTCCAGAATAGATTAGTCAAGGCAGATATAACTGATGTTTCAGGAAGTTCTGTTGTGGAATATGCCTATAATGGAGATAACATTCGAGTCCAGAAGATAGTTGATGGATCAGATACTACAAAATATCTGGTGGATGGAAATCAGCCATATGCTCAGGTACTACTCGAAACTGACGGAGTAGATATGCCAATTGTCAGCTATGTTTATGGGGATGATCTCATCAGCCAGAATCGAAGTGGTTCAATATCTTATTATCTATACGATGGCCATATGTCCGCAAGAAAGCTAGCGGATTCCAATGGAACAATAACAGATAGTTATATGTATGACGCTTTTGGACTTTTGTTACAACAATTTGGCTCCACAGCCAACAACTATCTTTATAATGGAGAACAATATGATCACAATGTAGGGTTCTATTATCTTAGAGCAAGGTATTACAATCAGGCTATTGGGCGTTTCATATCAATGGATTCCTATAAAGGCGATATTTTCGATCCAGTTTCATTACATGAATACCTTTATGCAAATGCTGCCCCTGCAGATAAAATTGATCCAAGCGGGCAAATTTCTCTAAGTGATGTAATATTAATTTCGCCTATGATGGATATATTTGATAAATATATGGCGAGGAGTTCAACACACCTGACCCCCTATCGAATTGTATACGACCCAGAGTTCTTTTTTGAACTGGATGGTGTTCAACTGAGCCCAACTCTGTATAATCATGTGAAATCACTTTCTGATTATTTGCTTATAAATCACCTTGTTTCCGGTAATATTAAGTTTGGCGAAGGAGTACGCTCGCCTAAAAAAGCCCATCTGTGGAGTACCGCATGGTCCATTTTGAATAATCGAGTGCCGATAGAAAACCTGAGAGCGCACCCAGTAGATGAGGACGGCAACTTATGGTATAAACCCGAATGGAAGATTTTTGACCTTATTGATCAGTATGTCTTAATCAGACAGAATGCAATAAGCAAATATGTAGGTAACGAGGCTGCAAAAGGTAACGAGGCTGCAGAAGGATATAAAATAGGTGATTCTCACAGGGCCCCAAACACTTATCCTGGTGTTAGCAATCATTGTTCTGGAAATGCTATGGATGTAACTATTCCTTGGAGAAGCGGCGGTGGCACGGATGCAAAGGCTAATGGTCTCGTTGCACTGTTTAATTTGAAAAGGCCCGTTCCAAGTGAACCCAGGCATCACTTTGAACTCCAATCGTTCTTGGTAATTTAGGTATAAAGGTGAAAGGTTGAATGATATACGGCGCTGCTTTCGGATGGCGAGATGAACGCGGCGGAGGACAGCGCCGGCCGGGGATTCCATGCAGCCAATCTGCGCGAATCTGCACAATCTGTGGATTTTATTCATCGTGAAGATTGAAAATCCGGTTTGCACGATGCGTCGATGGTTGCTTGGGGGACGTTTGCGCGCAGAATTTTATAGTTAGAATGTAATAAATATCTTGGTAGTCCTGTGCCGCTGGTTATTCTGTCCCCTGCTCCCTCCAGACGGATATGCGGTGCTGCTTTCGGATGGCGAGAGGAATGTGGAGGAGGATAGCGCCGGACGGAGGGGTTTTTCCAGGCAGCCAATCTGCGTTCATCGGCGTTCATCTGCGGTTTTTATTTTCAGTGCTCTTCAAAAATCTGGTTTTCACGATGCGCTTGAGGTTGCATAGGGTCAGGTCGGCGCGCGGGATTTTATAGTTAGAATGTCATAATTTATGATAAAACTGAACTGCTAAACATAAATCACCGCAAAGTGCGCCAAGAACGCAAAGCGTAGCAGCAAAATCTTTGCGCCCTTTGCGTTCTTTGCGGTAAGAATTCGCGATACAGCGCTGTCATAGGTTATTCTGATCTCAGGTGCCCCCCAACGGATATGCGGCGCTGCTTTCGGATGGCGATCTGACCGCTGCGGAGACTAGCGCCGCCCGGAGGCATTTTCAAGATATTTGTTTTTCTCTGTGTCCTCTGTGCGCTCTGTGGTTTTTATCTTTAGCGCTCATAAAAAATCTGGTTTTCACGATGCGCTTGAGGTTGCATGGGGTCATGTCGGCGCGCGTGATTTTATAATTATAACATCATAATATGTTAAATTCTTCTATCGCTTCATTAATTTTCCAGACTTCAATTAGTTTCATGTTTTTTATCTTATCAAAATGCTTATCATTGCTGATTAAGACTGCATCATATTGGAGACATGTAGCTGCATGAACAACATCAGCCATTTTATTTTCAGGAAAGTATTGTTTACAGTCTTTTACATATTCTTCTGACGGATTTAATACCACAACAACACTGGATACCAGTTCTAAGAATTCCGGCGCTCCAAGTTTGAGCGTGAACTTGCGGTATTCTCCGATTAAAACCTCGTTTACGATCAATTCTATTTCAGTGCTCGTGAGCAAATAAAGGAGCAAATCAGTACTCTTTGCCCACTTTTTTATTGCTGATATGAAAAGATTAGTATCAACTAAAAACCTTCGGATACTTTTTCTTCGTAATCTTATTTCCTTCATCTTCTATTTGTCGTTCGAGTTTTTCAAGATCGAGTCCCTTTACTCTATCAATGATATCTCCCAGCATTTGTTTGACATTCACCTTCTTAAGCAAGATCATTTCTTTCCCTGCATTTATTATAAGCAATTCTTCACTGGGTTTGAGATTCATTTCTTCTCTGATCTCTTTTGGAAGTAGAACCCTACCTCTTTCATCCATCTTTGTCATAGGCATAATCCCATATATCCCACTTATGGGTAATAACTTTATTGATGAGCACATGATAAATCCAGTTCATCCTGTTATCCCGTACATATTTACTGGTTTTATGGGTGCAAATGTCGCATCGGAGAATAGCTTGCGGTACGGATTCTTGATAGTCCTCTGCCGGAGGTTATTCTGTTCCCCCTGCCTCCTCCCGGCGGATATGAGGCGCTACTTTCGGATGGCGAACGCGGCGGAGGACAGCGCCAGCTGGAGGATACCATGCAGCCAATCTGCGTTCATCTGCGTTCATCCGCGGTTTTTATTTTCAGTGTTCTATAAAATACAGTTTACACGATGCGCTTGAGGTTGTATAGGGTCATGTCGGCGCGAGAGATTAGGTAATACTCTTTTAATTTTCTTCTTAAGAAAGGGCTATATTCAAAAAATGCAATAAGTAAATTTATACATTGGTGATTTATCTCATTATGACCAAACTTAAAAGGCGAGAAATAATAAAACGACTTGATCGCTTACCCACCGAGATACAAATAAAAATTCTTGATCTGGCCGAAGCAGCAGCTCCATCCCCGCAAAAAGGTGTTTCGGGCAAGAAACTCCTTCGTTTTGCAGGTATATTAAATGCTGATGATGTCAATGATATGACCCAGGCAATCGAAAAAGGGTGCGAAAAAGTTGATATTAATGAGTGGTAGATTTATTCTTGATACAAATATTGTAATTGCCATTTTCAGTGGAGAAACATCAATAAAAGAACATCTTTTAAAAGCAGATGAAGTATTTATTTCCAGCATTGTTCTTGGAGAGTTATTTTTTGGTGCTTTCAAGTCGAAACATTCTAAGACCAATTTAAAGCGAATATCAGATTTTGCGGATAGTATTACCATTCTTACATGTGACAAGAATACTGCATATCAGTATGGAATGGTGAAAAATAAACTTATAGATAAAGGAAAACCAATTCCTGAAAATGATATTTGGATAGCTGCCGTTGCCATGCAAAATGATCTTATACTTGTTACTCGTGATGGTCATTTTGGTGAAATTGAGGACTTGAAATATGAAAAATGGTAAATTGAATTATCTGAGTTGCGAAGATAGCATCGGATAACGATTGTGGTACGAATTCTTGATTCCGCGCTGCCAGAGGTTATTCTGTTCCCCGGTGCCCCCGACGGATGGATACGCGGCGCTGCTTTCGGATGGCGAACGCGGCGGAGGACAGCGCCAACCAAGGGTTTTTATCAACAATTCGGACAACAGAAACGCTGCACATTGTTTTTTCCTGTAACTGTTTGATCTGGAGTGGATGGAATATAGGGCTCAGCAAAATTCTTATTTGATGTGCACATACATATATAAAATGAAGAAGATGAACATTGCAGAGTTATTAAAAGTCAGGCGCAATGAAATCCTTCGCATTGCTGCAAAATACGGCGCCCGGAATGTCCGACTTTTTGGCTCTGCCGCGCGCGGCGAAGCTTTGCAGGATAGCGATATTGATCTTTTGGTTGACCTTGAGCCCGGACGCAGCCTGTTTGATCTCGGTGGGTTGTTGATGGATCTTCAGGATTTACTTGCCTGTAAAGTTGATGTGGTGACTGAAAGGGGATTACGACCACGTATTCGTGAGCGAGTACTTAAAGAGGCTAAACCTCTATGAGAGAGGTGCGTGAAAGGCTACTGGATATTCTGGAAGCCATTGAGCGAATTGAAAAGTACGCAAATCGTGGACGCGATGCTTTTGAGCACGATGAACTGATTCAAACGTGGATTGTTCATCACCTTCAGATAATTGGGGAAGCGGCGCGTGCTCTTCCTGATAATTTCAGAGACAAATATCCTGATATCCCATGGTCTAAGATCATTGGAATGAGGAATATATTGGTCCATAATTATTTTGGAATTGATGTAGATGTTGTTTGGGCTGTGATAGTGAACGAGCTTCCTGATCTCAAAGAGAAAACCATGGCGATCTTGAAAGAAGAGTGATTCTCTTGAATATCCCGATGATAAGGGGCATAAAAAAGTAATAAAGGAAAAGCTATGAAAAATCACCCCTACAGATGTAGCCCTGAAAATAGCTGATTACCTGCATCACCGCATCACATTGCCAGAGCTTGTGGAATGGTCAGAAAATATGATGATGGAAGCGGATTTCGAAAGCAATGATTTTAATGCCCTTCGCGAGGTTGTCAGCAGGCTTGGCCTGGCAGATGTAAAAGCATTAGGAATGACATGGGAAGATTACGAGTACTTTTTATCGCGTCTCGGATATCAGGCACGCGTAGTAGTGGTTCGGAGATGACATCTGATGAAGGCTAAGCTCTTCCATGCACGTGGACTCTTTCCATCCTATTCTTGACGATTCTTTGGTTGGATTCACAAATACTTGCCAATTTCTTATTGATTCAAAGAATTTTGGCTGCTGTATAATTTTCAGAAATGTGCTGTTCTCATTTTTTGAGGATGGATTACATCCTTTATAATCCAGGACGACAGTAAAAAGATCTTGAAAAGCGAAAGCCGGGAGGAACGATGGCATGACCACCTCTTTTTCCTACCCCCACCACCACCATCCTATCATGCTATCCCTCAATCCAGCTTTTTATAGTCCCGTATGAAAAAAATTGAATTGGAAGAGAAATTGATGAATCCCATCATTATCTAATTCACCTGAATTAGCAAATTGCGAAAATGCCGGAATTGCAGGAATGCATCAACCTCAAAAAATTGAAATCAGCTGAATTATTCCTTTTTTAGCAAAATCCTGTTCCCCATCCCATCCCTTCGGCGTATTACTAATCCTCTTCTCTCAATCCTGTCAAGAAGCCTGCTCACTTTCGGCTCAGAAAAACCAGTCTTTAGAATAAGATCTCTTTGCAATATCCCGTCGTTATCCAGAATTTCTTTGAATAATATCTTCTCATCCCCTTCAAGCAGATTGGCTGCTAATAGCGATGTGTTTTTATTTTCCTGGGTTGCTTTGATATCTTCTTGTATTGCGGGCGTTTCTTTTGAGAGCAGAACAATGTAAAGGAAAGACATGCCGCCAAGCCATGCTGTTATGATGAAAAACAACACATCATTTAATGAAAAATATGAGACTCCCTCTACCGGGACAGCCTTGCCATTTTCTATAATAAGCTGCACGGGACCTGTCGCCAGCAATCTATCGACCAGTAAAAGAACTGAAATTACTAATACGATAGCAGATATCAAAATACCGCGTCTCTCAATATTTATTTTGCTGGTCATTTTATCGTCCAGTCTGAATCTCTCTTTCTCTCTCTTGTATACTCATATAGAATAATGCTCAGGAAAATAACTATCACAATAACGCCAAAGACATATGATTGTTTGGCCCAGTAATTCCCCCAGGTCAGCAAAAGACCCATCTCATCTATAAGCAGACCCAACCCGCCTCCATAAAGAATGGCTGCTGCCATTTTATATTTTCTCCTGTTTCCTATTAGACTTATCCAGCCACTTATTGATAAAGTAAGAATACCAAAGAAAAAATGGTGTATATGATAATTTCCTATCCACAGTTCAAGAGAGGGCTGTGATTCGCCAGAAAATACCACGAGCGCTCTTGATGCTGTAAATGTTATCAAAAATGAAAGTGTAATGAGGAATTGGAGCTCAAGAAGCTGGCTGTGCACCTTTTTTTCCAGGTAAACGGCCTGGCTTCTTTTCAGTTTTTGGAGAAAAAGTTTGAAGCGATATTCTGTCAGATACATAAAAGTGTACAATAAAATACCAAATATAACTAACCCTGTTCCTAAACCCAACAGTATCCAGGTCTCATCAAGTTTGAATTCATCGGATAGAGCATTAGGATTGTACAAAATTGTCCCGATCAGTCGGCTGGTGCCCTCGGGATTTAACAACGCAGCAATGATAAAGCCAATTCCCATGGCGATGAGAATACGTACCAGGCCGAATTGAATAAGATCCCAATAATGTTCGATCCGGGAGTTATCCTGAGACATTTGAATCCTTAATGCATCTCCAGATACATATATTAATGGAAAATCCTAATATTCATTGAACGATCAATTGAAAGCTGGGGGGATAAATATTGACGGAATTGAAAAAAACGCTTGGCCTATTCGATGCGATGGCTATCGGAATAGGGGCCATAATAGGTGCCGGCATTTTTGTTGTGACAGGTATAGCTGCGGGTCTCGCCGGTCCCGCGCTCATCATATCCTTGCTTATCGGTGCTATTATTTCCGCTTTCACGGCCCTGAGTTTTGCAGAACTGGCTGCCTTCATCCCGAAAGAGGGGGGAGTTTATGAGTTCGCCCATGAACTCATCTCACCTTTTGCCGGTTTTATTTCGGGGTGGCTCTGGCTTCTCGCCAATATCGTTGTGGGCGCCGTGGTAAGCCTGGGTTTTGCAAGCTATCTTGCGATATTCATCCCTCTTCCTGTGAATATGATGGCTGCTGGTGCCTGCCTTGTTATTACCCTGATCAATTATCTTGGAACAAAGGAATCCGGGCTTGTAAATGACATATTGGTGGTGATTAAACTCCTGATCCTGGCCTTTTTTGTGGTTATTGGCATAGGTGCCATGAAGTCTGGAAATTTTTCACCTTTCATGCCCAATGGAGAAAGCGGGGTAATGCAGGGCGCTGCGATAATATTTTTTGCCTATTCCGGGTTTGCGAGGATCACCATCATCGGAGAGGAAGTGAAAAACCCCAGAAAAAATATTCCGCTTGCTATAATACTTGCCCTTGGAATATCCACCCTGATCTATGTGCTTGTGAGTTTCGTCGCTGTGGGTCTTGTAGGATACCGGGAACTCGCATCCACCGGTTCTCCACTTGCCGATGCCGCAATGTCTGAAAGCAAGAACGCGGCTTTCCTTATTTCCATGGGCGCGCTCGTTGCTACCCTGAGCGTCCTTCTCACCACGCTTCTTGGATTATCCCGCATTTCCTTTGCTATGGCAAGGAATAAGGATTTTCCTGCTCTGTTTGCAAAGCTAAATCCAAGGAATGCGATGCCTTCCAACGCCATTCTGGTTTTCGGCCTGATAATGACGATCTTTGCGGCATTCACTGATCTGATGCGGGCAGCCGCGATATCCAATTTCGCCTCACTTTTGTATTATGCTATTGCCAACATCTCAGCGCTTAGATTAAAAAAACCTGTATATCCTCGTATCATACCGATACTTGGATTGATAACCAGCGTGATGCTTTTATTTTTCCTTGCAAGGGATGCCTGGATAATAGGGCTCATTGCCTGTGCAGCAGGAGTGATGTATTATTATTTCAGGAAAATATGGTAAATGCGAACCTTGCAGATGATAGGTAAAACCATTTGATCAAAAGCTCCCTGATTGGAAGGATGAAGTAATGGGGATATATTCCTTGGAAAATATTTAATGTAGTTGAGATACTGCATAATGCGGCAGATGAACTCTTTTGATCATGATATCCCCACTCCCAAACCTGCCCATTTCCACCCCAACCTGCTGACACTTTCCAATCATCAGTCTATCAGAGTACAAACATTTGATTATCGAGTTCCTATCTATCCTACCATTTAACTTGTGTAGTAGTATCGATAAATAGATGGGTGTTATTTAGGTACTACTACAGTAGTAATACCCCAGTGTTTCCTGTAGAGATTTTAATTTGATTGGTAGTATACAGCATATCTTAGTCAGACATTATAAAAATAATAAAAGTGATACCATAATATTTTATCTAAAAAAAATATTCATGATAATCTTTTCTCATAACCAAGCTGAATAGATTTCCACCGGAAAAAGATTTATTAATACGAGGGTTTCATAGATTTTTGTCCTTGATGACTAATTTTGCCGTGATGAGTAAACTGGAAAACACCATGGAGAGAAAACGATATTTATCTAAGAAAATATTCCCGCGGAAATACACAACGAATTGGGAGTGGTGGGTTAAGAGACGGAATTTAAAGAGTTGCTTATCCGGCATACACTATGTAGGTAATGGAAAAATCATGAATGAACCTCAATCAGGAGAGGCGTGTCTAAATTCCCGACATATAATAACAAATAGAATAATATGACTGATGCCTGAAGCATGGATTTAACAGCATAGGATTATTGGGCATTCAGATTTTATAACGATAGTACAATTCTTTTCTCACCGGGCAGGTACAAACCTGAGAATAACCAAAATAGGTTCGATATTTACAAAGATTTTCCTCTTTGTGCTTGATGAAAATTATTTCCCCCATGCATTCTTCAACTTTACAGACCTGTGTTATTTCACCACATAAACAGGAAAACTTTTTTCCACATTTAGTAGTCTTTTTTATAATATCGTCATCTATTTTAATATTCATCGGTATGAAATCCGTTTTTCAGAAAATACCATTTCCAGGGGTATGCTCTAATTTCAATTATAAGCAATGGTTTATTTATAGATTACTAACGGATTAATAAAAATTATTAGATCCCTATCCCCTTAATCGATTTTTTCGATATAGAGAAGCATCTCCGTCGATGCCTCCGTTTTTCAAAATCAGGGTCCAAGAAAAGGACTAATTAAATAATCGGCGATATTCGTAAGGTTTTTATTGGCCTGGGTTATCATGGGCTAAAATATGGATTTCAAAATACATCTTGCCAATCATTTGCGATATTATACCCGGAAAGCTATTGGATGCCCCATTAACTGCTTTTATAGGCTTGTTTAATGGCTTATCATATGGCCTTTATCGGGCTTCCGGCTTATCCAATGGGTTTAATAACATAGCTAACCTATGCGATTGCGAATATTCAATGTTGAAGTAACCTACACAGGAATACCATGAGAAGCGATAATATAAAATCAGGACTTGAGCGGGCCCCGCACAGGTCTTTATTAAAGGCAGTCGGGTTGACCGATGAAGAAATGATCCTTCCCTTCATCGGGGTTGTGAATTCATGGAACGAGCTGATCCCGGGTCATATTCACCTTGATAAACTTGCAGAAGCCGTAAAGGCAGGTATACGCATGGCAGGGGGCGTTCCTTTTGAATTTAATACAATAGGAATATGCGACGGCATCGCAATGGGGCACACGGGAATGAAATACTCACTTCCAAGCCGCGAAGTAATAGCTGACAGCATAGAGCTCATGGTTGAAGCGCACCAGTTTGACGGCATGGTCATGATACCAACATGCGATAAGATCGTACCGGGGCACCTGATGGCAGCAGGGAGACTTGACATCCCTACGATTGTGGTCACGGGTGGACCGATGCTGCCGGGAATCGTTGGAGATGAGCCAAGGGATGTAATTTCGCTCTTCGAGGCTGTTGGACAGCGGCGGAAAAATGCAATAACCGAGCAGGAGCTGAAAAATCTTGAAGACTGTGCGTGCTGCGGCGCTGGCTCATGCGCCGGACTATTCACAGCCAACACCATGGCATGCGTGACAGAAGCGCTTGGATTAAGCCTGCCAGGATGCGGGACCGCCCATGCTGTAGATGCCAAGAAGATAAGGATAGCCAAGCAATCCGGTATGAAAATTCTCGAACTTGTCAGGAATGGAATAAATGCCCGCCAGATACTTACAGAGGAATCGCTTGATAATGCTATACGGGTCGATATGGCTATCGGTGGAAGCACAAATACAACACTTCACCTGCCGGCCATAGCTTCGGAATTCGGACTTAACCTGCCTCTATCAAGGTTTGATGAATTGAGCAGGGAGACGCCGCATCTCATCAATTTGAGGCCTGGAGGGAATCGCTATCTTATCGATTTCGAACGTGCCGGGGGCGTCCCGGCCATACAGCAGAGGCTGCAGGAGAAATTAAACCTGGATACATTGACCGTTACGGGAAAAACCCTGAGAGAAAACCTTGGTAAGGTTGTGATAATAAATCCGCGCGCCAATAAAGAGATCATTGCTACTCTTGATTCCCCTGTGCACCCCGAAGGAGGAATAGCTGTTCTCAGCGGAAGCCTCGCCCCACGGGGCGCCGTTGTCAAACAGACCGCTGTAAGCCAGAAAATGTTAAAGCATTCAGGACCAGCCAGGGTTTTTGACAGTGAGGAACTTGCCATGAAGGCTATCATGGGCAACAAGATCAAACCTGGTGATTGCGTGGTTGTCAGATATGAAGGGCCAAAAGGCGGACCGGGTATGCGTGAAATGCTTTCCCCGACCGCCGCCATCGCGGGGATGGGTATGATAGATTCCGTGGCTCTCATCACAGACGGTCGCTTCTCGGGAGGAACAAGGGGCCCCTGCATAGGCCATGTATCGCCTGAAGCGGCTGATGGAGGACCTATATCCATTGTAAGGGAAGGAGATATCATCGATATCGATATTCCAAACCGGATATTGAACCTGAGGCTCAGCCGGGAAGAAATGGATGAACGAATGAGAAGGTGGAAGGCCCCTTTGCCCGAAATTAAAGGGTATCTCGCAAGGTACCGGAAACAGGTGAGTTCGTCTGATAATGGTGCGATTTTCAAATAAACTTTCGATTTCAACTGATGCGCGGATAATTTTACAGAGTTGCGGCAGGATGCATGAAACCGATCGATGAATAATATCGGTTCACGCTGTTACTATGCTTTTGCCAACCCCTTTATTTCGGTTGGAAAATAAAAATCATCCTACTTATGATAATGATGGAAAATTTTCTATAAAAAATCATTCGTTACCATTCGGTTTTAAAAATTTTCGAGCTCATCTGGAATCAAAATAAATCCCTTTTTCTATGCGTTACATTTATGACTAAAACCTGCAACCTCCATTTCCTCTGGAACACTCTTAAAATCTGAATCCAATATGTGAACTTATTATTCAAAAAATAATAGGAGGATAGTGGGCGAGTGGGGATTATGGTGGTGTAAAAAAGTTAGTCTTGCCCACTATTAGTTCGTATATATGCGAACATAGTATAAATAGTTTGTCGTTTTAAAAAAACCTGGCCACAAGAAGGCTGAATTCAAATAATAGGACAAGCACAGCAGCCACGATCAATTCGGAAAGGGCGGAAGGGTCAGGTGACACGAATAAAGCAAACGCAATAAGTGCACCATATATTATCTTTCTCTTTCCTCTGAGCGACTCAAGTTTCAAAAGTCTCATTTTTATGGAGTATATCAGAAGCAGAGGGAACTGGAAAATGAGGCCGAAACTCAGGGCCAGCGTTGTTATGGCGTCAATTGTTTTTATCACAGATATCTGAGGGGCCGCCACATCAATTGAATAAAGTATCGTATATTTAAACATGAGTGGTATAACAATAAAATAGGCAAGGGCGGCTCCTGCTGTAAAGAGTATGAACGAAAAAGGAACGACCCTTATGAAAAACTTCTTTTCGTTCGGATAAAGCCCTTTCCCTACGAACATGAATCCCTCGTAGATCACAACAGGTATCCCAAAAAAAAGCGCGCACATAAGTGAGAGCGTGAGCTTGGCAATGATCAATTCCATCGGGGAATACACGGTCATGGGGACAGGAACAGTCTGCTTCCATATCATCTGGAGCAATTGACCCGAGAAGAGAAAGGCAATCGATGTAATCAGGACTATCGGAATTGCGGCAATGATCATTCTTCCGCGAAGTTCCTTGAAATGCTCAACCAGGGGCATTTCCTGGTCGCCGGGTACTGTGTTCATCGCTATTTTTTTTATTTCTTTTAATATGGCGTCCTATGATGTTATATAGATTACGTGGGAATAATTGCCTGAATGAAAGTCAGCGAACTGGGCGAGCGTGAATTGATATCGCGTATCGCAAAGCTACTTGTAAAATCAGGTGACAATGTAATTGAAGGCGCAGGCGAAGATGATTGCGCTGTCCTGGACATCGGTGGAAAGGATTATCTTCTCATTACCACGGACATGCTGCATCGAAAAACTGATTTCCCTCCCCAGATGACAGCCCGCCAGATCGGCTGGATGTCGGTCGCGGTAAATTTGAGCGACCTGGCTTCCAAGGGTGCACAACCTCTTGGATTATTGATGGCAATGGGAATACCTCCTGACACCGAGGTCGGATTTGTTGATGATATCGTAAAGGGAATGGGGGAATGTGCCTCAAAATATGGCACAGAGATCATCGGCGGGGATACTGATTCTCATGATGAACTCACAATTACGGGAACAGCGCTCGGACTGGTAAAAAAGGAATTGCTCATTCGAAGGAGTGGGGGAAGACCTGGAGATGCTGTATGTGTGACAGGTCGCCCGGGTCTGGCTGGAGCCGCTCTTCTTGCACTATCTAATGGAATCCCGGTCAGCCAGGAGATATCAAAAGCTTTGTTCGAACCTATTCCAAGGATTTACGAGGGCATCGCGCTTGCCGAATCCGGAGCCGTCACTTCAATGATGGATATCAGCGATGGTCTTGCTCTTTCGCTTCATGATATGGCCAAGGCAGGAGGGATTGGTTTCAAGATACGGGAAAATAAACTTCCAGCTCTGCCCGAGATTACGGGGTTGGGAAAAGAAATATTGCGGGACGCCGCTTTATTTGCGGGCGGGGATTTTGAACTCCTGTTCACTGTTGCGCCTGACAGGATGACACAGGCAAGAAAAGCCTGTCCGTTTGCGATCATAGGTGAAGTCATCAAGAACGGGGTTTTTATTGAAGGAAAAACAGGACTCGCGGACCTTGAACCCAGAGGATATGAACATTTCAGAATAAAGAAACCTTAAGCCAGCCTTATCGTCTCAAGGTTCATCGGGGCGCGCGTTTCTATCTTGTACTTTCGGTATATAGAGCTTGCCAGGTCCATGCAGTTCTTCTCATCCCCGTGCTGGGTGATTATGTGTTCAGCCCGGGGTCTCATCCTTCGGACATACTCCATAAGCTGTATCCTGTCTGAGTGCCCTGAGAATCCGTCAACCGTATCTATATGCATGTTGATCTTGACAGTCTCTGTTCTCCCTCCGCCTGCATGCATTGGTATTTCTTTCCATCCTTTCTGCAGTCGCCGTCCAAGAGTTCCTTCTGCCTGGTAACCTACAAAGACCATGGTGTTCTTTTCCTCCGGTCCAAGAGCTTTTAAGTATTCCATAACAGGGCCACCATTCAACATGCCTGAGGTCGCCAGGATAATGCACGGCTCCCTGTCTTCGATTATCTTCTGGCGTTTCTCTTTTGAATCCACCTGCACAAAACATTTCGAAAGAAAAGGGTTCATTCCTTTATGGAATATCTGATTGCGAAGCTCGTTATTCAGGTATTCGGGATGCGTGGTATGGATCGCTGTCGCCTCGGTTATCATACCATCAAGATAAACAGGAACATCATCTATCAAACCCTTACGGATAGCTTCCTCGAGGACTATCATGACTTCCTGGCTTCTCCCGACGGCAAATGTCGGGATAAGGAGATTCCCTTTATTTTCAAGCGTCTCCTTCGCGATTTGCTGCATATGCCTCTCAGCATCTTTCCTTGAAGGCTGGATGTCCCTTGAGCCACCATAGGTCGCCTCCATTACAAGCGTTTCCACGCGCGGGAAGTCGGTGTTTGCAGGATCAAAAAGACGTGTTTTCTCAAACTTGAAATCTCCTGTAAAAGCAATATTGTACAGACCATCGCCCACATGGAAATGCGCTATCGATGACCCCAGAATATGCCCTGCATTATGGAATGTCAGCTTCATATCAGGAGCTATGTCGGTAACATCACCGTAATTCAATGTGATGGTATGCTTCAGAACCTCCCGGATCATGGCAGATTCATACGGTATTTTCCTGCCCTCACGGGCCGCCACATCGATGTAGTCCAGCTGCAGCAAAGCCATAAGATCACGGGTGGGTGGGGTGCAGTAGACCGGCCCTTCGAACCCGTATTTATATAACAGGGGCACAAGCCCTATATGATCAAGGTGTGCATGGGTCAGGATTACCGCATCGATCTGGTTTATGGGATGGGCTTCGGGCACGTATAGGTAAGGCGTGCCATTATCCTCTCCGCTGACGGATACCCCGCAGTCGATCAATATCCTTGTTTCAGGTGTTGATAGCAGGAAACAGCTGCGTCCTACTTCACGGCAGGCTCCCAGGGTTGTCAGTCTGACCCATTTGTCCTTGGAGGTGAGGCCGCGGTGTATTTTTCTGCCTATTGTCTTCAATATGGTCTTGCGTTCATCCTTGTTTGCACGCATGAACTGGCGAATATTGTTCACTGTAGTGGATTTCATTGGAGGCGTACGAACAACCTTTGATGTCCAGCCAATCTCTTTTGTGATCTCGCGCAGCGTCTCGCCGTGTCTGCCTATGACAAGACCCGGCTTTTCAGCTTCTATTACCACTTCTCCTGTGTCCACGTCAAAAAAGTGGTTGGAAATCCCCGACTCGGGAGGGACGATTCTTGATATTGCCGCTATAGCCTCTTCTGGCTGGGCCAGAACCTTTGGATCCGGTCTGACTACGAGACGTTTCCTGAGATCCTTTGCAAGGTTTTTTATGATATCCCCGTTGTCTGCGAATTTTCTTGGCTCTTCCGTATAAATAACGAGTTCGGGTCCCTCAAAATCTACATCCGATATTGTAATATCTTTTGGAAGTTGGGCTCTTATTTTGTGTTTCAGGTCGTTCAATACTTCATCAACTGTCATCGTGATTTTCCTTCTAAAAAATGTTAAAAAAATAAAAAAGAATTATGTAAAGGTATCGCGCAGCTTCTTGATCTCAGAATCTTCTACTTCGATATATCCTTCCGGTGTGATCTTAACTACATTGATACCGTCGCCGGAAGCAGAGTCGCGCTTCATGGCATTATGCAGGGCACGAACGGCCAGTTCTACCCCATCCTCGATAGGCATGTTTTCCACATATCTGTCCTCCAGCACTCCGTATGCCATCGGGGAACCTGATCCTGTTGACACGGCCTTCTTTTCTTCGATTATTCCACCAACCGCATCAAGTGAGTAGACGCTGGGTCCGTTCTTATCCACCCCTCCGACGAGGAGCTGGACAAAATAAGGATAGTACCTGTTGCCGCTCAGGATATTTGCAAGTAAACTTACTATCCCTTTCACTGTCATGGACTCTTCCCTGCGCATCTTGTAGAGTTTCGACTCGACCTGCATCCATTTTACAAGCCTCTGGGCATCCCCCACAGAACCTGCTGTGGTCATTGCGATCAAGTCGTCGATCTTATAGACTTTTTTGGCATCTTTACTAGCAATAAAGTGCCCCATCGTCGCTCTCCTTTCAGACGCTAAGACGACACCTGTATCGCAGACTAACCCAATTGTAGTAGTTCCTTTGTATTCCATATTCTCCATTTTAAATACCTCTCAAATACTCATCACTGAAAAATGAGAAAATTAGCAGCATATAATCTGATTAAAGGTATTTAAAGTTTATTCAACTCTAATATGTCTTGGCCATTATCACCATCTTTTCTGTCTCCTTTTTACAGATAGGACAGGCTCCGCCGCCGCTTCCGAGCTCACCCTCAGGTATTCCCAGAATGCCTGCACCGACCGATTCTTCCATGGCAAGGCCGCATTCACGTTCGCAGCACCATGATATCCTTGCGATGCCTTCCGGGATTTTTTCTTTCACTTCTTCCAGATTATTGCAATCGAATATGCGTTCCTTCAAAGATCTTTGGGCTTTCTCAAATAACTTATTATGGATGTCCTCAAATCGCTTTTGGATCTCTTCCACGATATTATCCAGCGGAACATTTTCCTTGCTTCCGCTGTCCCTTCTTACAACTGTAGCCACATTATTTTTCAGGTCCCGCGGTCCGATCTCCACCCTCAAAGGCACGCCCTTCATTTCCCATTTATAATATTTGGCTCCAGGACGTTCATCACTCTCATCAAGTGCCGTGCGGATCCCTTTTTCCTTTAATCGGTCTGCAACATCGCGGCATGCTTTCGTTATCTCATCGCTCTTCCCGAATAAGATCGGGATGACCACGACCTGGGTTGGCGCGACTTCCGGCGGGAATACCAATCCCTTATCATCCCCGTGGACCGAGATCAGGGCCGCGATGCTGCGCTCTGAAATGCCGTAGCATGTCTGGTGCGCGTACTGCTGCTCTCCGTTCATATCTTCATATTTGATCTCAAACGTCTTTGCAAAATTGTCCCCCAGGTGATGGGCCGTTCCGATCTGGAGTGTTTTATTGTCCGGCATCAACGTATCCACGGCCATCGTATAATCCGCACCCGGGAATTTATCCCATTCAGGGCGCTTTGAAACAATGGTGGGAATCGCAAGCCTCCTGTAGAATTCCTGGTATATGCGCGTGGCTTCCCTGACCTGCTCCGCAGCTTCATCCCAGGTGGCATGCACGGTATGCGCTTCCTTGAACGAGGTTATCTCGCGCAGGCGGATGAGGGGACGCGTGTGTTTTGTCTCGTACCTGAAGGTGTTCACTATCTGGTAGATCTTGATGGGCAGGTCGGCATGGGAGCGAACCCACACCTTATACATGGGATAGATGGCCGTTTCGCTTGTCGGGCGCAGGGCAAGCTTGACATCAAGCTCGTTCTTGCCGCCGCGAGTGACCCAGTAAACCTCATTCTCAAAGCCTTTTATGTGCTCTGCCTCCTTCATGAACTCGCTCTCCGGGATCAGAAGCGGGAACAGGGCTTCTTTGTGATCCTTGTCAAGCAGTTCTCTTATTATGGCGTAGGTTCGCTTCCGCACCTCGAACCCGAAAGGGAACCAGACGTAAAGCCCTTTTACAGGATAGCGCACATCCATTATCTCTCCCATCAGGAGAAGTTCATTATACCATTCGCTGAAGTTTGATTTTGAAGGGAGGACAGCTTTTTTTTCTTCGGTCTGCTTTTCTGCCATTTGGTGCTACTACTGTCTTATTGGCTATAAATTTTTTTAGGGATAATGTATTTTTAGATCGGTTTTTATGAATCTTCGGGAATGGTGTGATGATCTCCCGGCTGCTATCACGCTTCAGTTGGACAGGGCTGGGAAGTGGTCGAAAAAAACATTTCCTCCCAGAATTGGGAGAAATCTTTATAGCAAAAACGCTATCAAGCTCTGTATCCTTCAAGTATGGGGTTATGGTAAATTGAGGTTACGTTTATACATATTTAGCAATCCCCAATCATAACTGCAAATAATTTATAATTTAGGATATATGCATTTTTTAGGATAGTTTCAATTTGCCAACACATTATTTATATTAATGCAAAATATATAGTACAACTATATAGTTGAATAAATTTAAACTATAAGAAGAGTAAAAATGTCTCAACAAAGCGACTCATTCACTCAATTATTTTTGGAGGGTAAATTCCTCCTGCAAATATTTGATTTAATCTCATTTTTTATTTCGAATTTAGTAGTATTCTATTTAGTCAATCAATTTATTGAAGTTACATTAATAAAATTTTTACTAATTTTCCTGTTTAATTTGATTTTGATAAAACTAGACATAATAATTTTCTTTATCCGAAGTATAAATAAGATATTATTTATAACAATATCCAATTTAAAATCAATAAAATGGAATTTTATAATCAATATTGTTAATTATCTAAAAGTTATAATTTTCTCTGTTGTAAAATTACCTTTCTATATATACCACAAATTTTACATGAGTAAACTGGTTCTCATTCTAATTTTATTATTAAGAATTATTTTTTTAAACAGCATTCAATATCTATTATTTACTTTGATAATTTGGATGTTTTCTGTAGCTGTACTTATTAATTATGGATACATTCTTCTGAATGAAGGAATACCGACAAATTTTTACAATATAATAGGACTTGTTGGTATTTTAGCAGGATTTTTTCAATATTATATTCAAAGATATGAAGATAAGATTCAAACTAAACTGTCATTAAAAATGAATAGGTTGGTATCAATTTCAGATAGAGAAGTCTCATTTGGTAATTTTAAAGAGTTCTTGAATAAAAGTAAAAATTTTACTATACTAAATAAGACGTTAAAAAAAATTACTGAAGAAGATGAAAGGAATAAGCACAAATTTAAATTGGTTCAGTTCACATTGGCAAGAATGCCAGGAAAAGAAATTAACATATACCCTCTACTGATGCCACCGTCCAGACAAGATGAGTATAAGTTATTAGAGGATGAAATTGCAGGATATAATGACTCAATATATGCAGAGCTATTGGAAGCATATAAAAGATTTTTCTCAATAAAAAGGGGGGAAATTTTAGAGAAAATTAATAAAGAAAATGTTGCCAATGAACTTATCGAGATGCTATTCCTAAATATTAACTTCATAACCGAAGTCAAAAGTGATATTATTGGACTCAAAAAAGAAGATATAGAGAATTTAAAAAGTGCTAATGAATTTATTGACAACATGAAAGTAGAAATTTTTGATGATTTGTTATCGAACAGTTTTATAAAAAAACATCACGAACAAGCTAACCTTTTTTCATAAGAAGCTCCAGAATGCGACCTTAATTTATACAACTCTCATAAAAAATCCATCCCCCAATCCTGACGGTCAATTATTGTATATGAGCAAAGACGGAGCCATCAAAGCAATCATGAGGACTGCCCCCCGCCCTAAAGGGAGCACACAAAAGCGAATGTGCGCTTACCCCGCGAGAACAGCCCTTCAGGAGAGGTTAAACCATGTACACGTTTGTACCTTTTATTGACAAGTTTCATTTACGGGGTTATGATGAATTGAGGTTACGTTTATTCCATATTCATTAAAAAATACCATGTCCCGTAGAAGTTAGGAATGATTTATTGGAAAAATATAAGCCCTTATCAGACTAATAAATTTAAAATGATATATCCAGATGCTGAAATTCAGATAACTATAAACGATGAGGTTATAGAATTTATACCTTGGCAACCAAGTACTTGGCCAGATTCTCCTACAACATCTCAATTTCCTGAAATAATGAAAAAAATTTTCAAAGAGACAATGGTCGGGGAGATAAATGATGTAATAAAAGATATATTAAAGAGTAATAAAAGCCTAGTACATCGTGGTCATGCTGTTGCCATTCCTATGTTATGTGCCATTGATTCCTTATCAAAATATGCGTATGTGAACGTAAAATCTGAAGAATGCCCTAGCTGTGGTCGTTCAGATAGAGTTGGTCCAAAGTTCGCAAAGTTTATTGAAACTTATTTTCCCAATGAATATAAACCTTATTCCAATGAAATTTATAAGTTATATAGAAACGGTTTAGTTCACGAATGGAACCTTTTTAGAGCTAGTATGTGGCCAGACAACAGAAACATAACAAAAGATGGCGAAAACTTAAGTTTTGGATTACTTAATTTTTCCGATGCTTTAAATTCAGCAGTTGATGATTTTTTAATAGATTTAGCCAACGATCCAAAGCTACAAAAAAATGTTATGGATAGATATAGTAAATTGAAATCTATGGCTAGACATTAATATAAGATAAAAATTTTTCTAGAAGCAATCCATGACCAAACTACTCAGAGCACACAAAATTTTATAATACCAAAATATTCAAAAGATCACCTATCCAAACCAAAATCCATCTCCCGATATCAACGGTCAATTATTGTATATGTGCCAAGGATTTTTACCAAGACCTAGATTTAAAAAACAGCAAGATTGTTGAAATCGACAATGACTTTAAGGCATTTTTTCTAATTTAGCCATAGACTTAAAATAATCATTAATGATTACTGTCATTAATACAACAACAATTATTAATACAAAAAGAACAAACACTTTAGACTCTTTTGACATGGTTTTAATCAGAGATTCATTTTGCATTACACTCCAAAAAACAATCAAGAAAAATCCAAAAACTGCCGATAATACGAGTTTAAGTAAATCAAGGTATGCTTTTATAGAATCTGCTTATGACATTCTTCAATCCATTATTTAAGGTACTTATTTTTCAAATAATATAAAACAGCAGCATTACCAGCTATATAAAGAGGCCATCCAAAATAGCCATATCCGGGTGTAGTTTTAGTGAAGCCATCAACTATAACATAAGCCATATAATCGACTATAATAAATCCTATAACATCTTTCATTTAGTAACCTTTGAATACCTTATTGTAGAATAATATAGTTGTAGGGAGCAACGTGAAAGTAAAACTTTGATTCTTTTCACACACGCACGTATCCAGTGCCATGACACGTGGTACACTTACTAATATGCAAAAAATCTAACCATCCAGTTCCATTACAAGCACGACAAGAGACGAGTTTTTTACCTCCGGTTTTTGAGCCACTTCGGGGTTTAGCTCTTCTTATGTTGTTTTGCTCCATTTTGTTGATTATTGTGATTTTATCTGCCATTTAAACACCTAATACTTAAATATATAGATATGCGTTTATACTTTTCTATGTGTTAAGGGTACGCATAACCGCGCTATAATCGATTTGGATTTTTTGTTATCTCGATTGACCAAGACGGAGCCATCAAAGCAAAATCATGAGGACTGCCCCCCGCCCTACAGGGAGCGCGCAAAAGCGAATGTGCGCCTACGAACAGCCCTTCGGTCCAGTAACGCATGCACCAGTATGCCTCGGACGAAGGTCCGAGCGTGGTCACAGCGTTCTATGGGGTTGTGCGCATCCAAATAAATGAATAAAATCGTTATGATCTAAAAGATGGCACGGTTTTCTCAAATCGTCAAGATGAATCTTGAGTAAGTTTGATAAATTTTACCTTGACTCATAGGTCATTCGAGCAAATGCAACAAAAGTTAAGGCAGAACCTAAGAAATTGGTAGCTTTTTAATACGTTTCACACTTGGTTCCAGAGGCACTGAAGGATTTATTGGCCCAATAGTTTTAATAGTTAGATTGAAATCAGCGATTATAATTTCATCTTTTCCTTTTTTAGCTTCGCATAATTTAAACGACATATCTCCATCATCTTTACAGCCATCACCGATCAATCTATTAAAATAATTTTTATGAACCTGCCCAAAAATCGCGCTCCCTCCATAAACGCCTGTATTCGCTATCAATATGTAGGAAGGTTTTTTTGTAACATGGTTGTTGGCTTCAGCATGAAATCTGTCATTAGCTTCATTGAATGCCGGGCAAAATATAAAATCGATATCACTTTCCCTGAAATAATGAGCAAATCTATCAAAGTCCCTGCATATAAGAATCACAAATTTTCCAAACCGAGTTTCGTATTTGTAGATTCTATCTCCAGGTATCATCCCGTTTTCCCACATTTCCTTGTCTTCAGAAGCAGATGGCGTGATTTTTGCCTGAGGGACTATTTCTATATCGGATTTAGTTATTATGGGGCAGACGTTACTATTATTTTTATAAAATCCTCCACAAATAACGAGCATTTCAGGATAATTATTCTCTATTTCAGGTTTCCATTCTTCGCATAAACACAGTTCAGGAAGGCAAGCGATATTTGCATTATCTTTTTTTGCCATGTCAAGTCCTGAAAAAATCTTTGCTTTAACCATATCTTTATTTTTAATTACAGGAGGAAATGATTTTGTCAATTCATAACAGAATTGAATTACAGCTATTCTGACTAATTTTTCTTGGGTGCCACAGATATGAACCGTCTCGATGCGAGGAATATTAAGATTCTTGGAAATATCTTCAAAAATTTCAGAAATAATTATAACTTTTTCTTGAGTTTCCAGATTCTCCAGAGATTTGAGTTTCTCACATGCTGATTTCTTTTTACCTTCATACCCTATATGTTCGCACCACTCCTTTGCTGTGTTAATTATCCTCCCTAGCCCGATCTCTAGACCAACCGGATTTTTCAAAGATAATTCCTGCGCTTGCCTGCAAGTTCTCATTCCGATATCCATTAGAGGAGTATCTTTTGTATGGTTGTATATTGCTATAGCTTTATCACGAATTTCTGGCAGTATATTCTTTATCCTATTATCGATTATCGGTAGACTTTTCATAATCAGCCGTGTGGCATTTGGGGCCTTCTCCCCCGTTATTTCAAGAAGCTCAGATGCACGCTCGCAGTATCGCCTGTATGCTTTGAGGTCGGATTTCTCATCATTGAAATCCCGCGCTTTCTGCGCCTCTTTCAGCGCATTTCCCAGATTCTCAACAGCTACAAGGAGTTTTTCCCTGCCTTCTGAACTGCCGACTGCACTTCTGGCTTCATTAAGATATTCCTGGACTTTAGCCTCTGCATTGTCCTTCTCAAAAATAGTTGCATGGAACGATCTGTAAAATGGAAGACAAAATCTGGCAGGCTGCGAATATATTTCTTCATTTGAAGATTTCTCAAAAAATTTCAGAGCATTTTCTAATTCTTTTCTGAATTTTTCTATATCCTCTGCTTCTGTTGCCTTATAAATATGTACTCTCCCCAGTGAATGGTTGGCATATGCTCGCACAATACTATATTTGTCATTTGTCAGAGAAAGCAGGTCTTTCGCTGCCTGATCTCTATCTGTGAGGTCAGCAAAGGCGGAACCAAGGGCATATGCTACACCACTTCGCACATTCCAGTTCTCGTCCTTTGTCAGGGTTAACAGGTCTTTCGTTGCCTGGTCTTTATCAGTGACGTGAACAAAGGTGGAACCAAGGGCTTCTGCTGCTGTCTTTCGCACATCCCAGTTCTCGTCCTTTGTCAGGGCAAGCAGGTCATTCCATGCATGATCTTTATCAGTGATGTGAGCAAAGGCGGAACCAAGGGCTTCTGCTGCATTCCTTCGTACAAAGCTGTCTTTATCCTTTGTCAAAGTTAGCAGTTCTTTGGTTGCCTGATCTTTATTTGTGAGGTGGACGAAAGCGGAACCAAGGGCATATGCCACACCACTTCGCACATCCCAGTTCTTATCCCTTGTCAAAGTTAGCAGGTCTTTGGTTGCCTGATCTTTATCAGTGAGGTGGACGAAAGCGGAACCAAGGGCATATGCCACACCACTTCGCACATCCCAATTCTCATCCTTTGTCAGGGTTAGCAGGTCTTTGGTTGCCTGATCTTTATCAGTGAGGTGAACAAAGGCGGAATCAAGGGCTTCTGCTGAAACACTTCGCACATCCCAGTTCTCGTCCTTTGTCAGGGCTAGCATGTCCTTCCATGCCTGATCTTTATCAGTGATGTGAGCAAAGGCAAAACCAAGGGCTTCTGCTGCTGTCTTTCGCACAGAGCTTTCTTTATCTTTTGTAAGGGTTAGCATGTCCTTCGTTGCCTGATCTTTATCAGTGAGAGTTGAGAATTTTTTCTTGAGTTCATGCAGTGCTACTATGCGATCATACACATTTCCACTCTTCATCATTCTGTGAATTTCAGGTTCAGTAACCAAACTCCATCACCCATTAATCTGATAGAACCATGTATTCAAAATTCATTCTAAATATTTAAGTATATCTTTCTGATAACAAGAAACCATGTACAACATATAAATGCATATAATTCCAATAGTGATATCCAATTAAATGAATAATAAGTTATAATAAACCAGTTGATGAGGGGAAGAAAGATTGTACCAAGAAGGACTCTTGGCGCATAAGAACATCAAGAATTCATGTTATTCGACGACAATATGAAATTAACAAACATGCTCGATAGAGAAATTGATGAGCTTTTTCGAGTATGCCTTAATGCTGTCAGTAATGAAAATTGCAACGAATTCGATTTTTATGTGAATTTCCCTAAATATGTTTTAGAAGAAAAGAGGTTATCTTATGAATGGATTTAGCATAGACCCTGATGAAATCAATTATCTTTTAGATAAGGGAAAATCAGAACTTAAGAATGTTGACAAAGTTCTTGAGAAGGCGCAAAAATTAAAAGAGCTGAATGAACTAGAAATTGCTTCACTTCTCCATATAGATCCAAACACCAATAATAAAGATTTTCATAATCTGTTGAAAACTGCAAGGTGTGTCAGGAATGATGCGCTAGGACATCAAATAAATCTAATGGTTCCGCTTTACATTACAAATTATTGTATAAACAAATGTCCTTATTGTGCATTTAATTGTAATAATGACAGCCACAGCAGAACCCGCTTATTTTTTGACCAATATTGTAAGGAAATTGATTATTTGACGGAAGAAAATAGTTTTAGAACAATAGAATTGGTTTTCTCAGACGACCCGAAAATTGGCATAAAGGAAATGATGGAATATATAAGATATTTGAAAAATAAACTAACGCAGAAAGAAGGTGGTGGGATGATTGGTTTAAACTCTCCTCCTTTATCGCAGGAGAGTTATAGTTCGTTGAAGAGTGTGGGTTTAGACAGTGTGCTATCGTGGCAGGAAACATATCACCAGAAAACATACGACGAGCTTCATAAAGAGTGTGTTTCAAAAAAAGATTATCAGTACAGGCTAGAAACTCAAGAAAGAATTTGTAATAGTGGAATAAGAAATGTGGGGATTGGTGTGTTGCTCGGATTATATGATTTCAAATTCGATATCATGGCATTGATCAAACATGGATTGTTTTTAAGAAATAAATTCAACTGCTTTCCGATATTTGGGATACCTCGTTTGAAAACAGCTACTAGAATGACATTCCAGCCAAAGCATGAATATCAGGTCTCCGATAACCACTTGAAGCTTATCACCGCAATTCTTAGACTGGCATTCCCATATTCACATATTTTCATAAGTACAAGAGAAAAAAAAGAGATGATTATGGAATTGTTGAATGATGGCGGAGGATCTATCACGGCCGCTCTTTGTAGCGTAGCTCCAGGTTATATTTCCTACAAGAATTGCGAATTAAGTCAATTCGATGTTTTTTCATACAAACCCGCTGAAATGGAACAAGATTTAGTTAGAAATGGGTTTATTCCTACATATAATCCTCCCTTTTTTGATCAGATTAGTTTGAAACGATTAATTACTGAGATATTTGAGGGGAATGCAGTTTTATTTATTGGTTCCGGATTAACAGACGTTATCATGAATCGTGGCGGTAATTCCTCGATTTATGAAAAGATTGCAGATATTTTAACTATCAAAAATTCTATCACAACGAATAATGACTGCATTTTAGAAGATGCGATCAAAAAACGTAGAGGAAGAATTAATCTAATTCAAGAAGATAAAGACATGTTGGAGATGAAATCTGATACAACAATTTACAAAATACATGGTTCCTTTGATAGAGATTATATTATCTTCAATAAACTCGAGGAGCTTTTTTTCATAAAAACCATTTTATTTGTTGGATATAGTCTGGATGATGATAACATTAATAATATTATTAAAGATACCAATCGGCATTTAGAGAACAAGGTTCAGTTCTATGCCATTATGAGAGATCCAACAGAAGTTGAACTTAATTTTTGGGAGAGTAATAATACTGTAATTTTTAACATAGATATCAATCACTTCTTCGATATTTTAACTGAAAAACTCCGAACAGATTATAGAAAAGATATCTGCACTTTTGAAGCGATTTGGGAAGTCCGCAAACAGATGGAGTTAAGTTCAGTAAGACTGGCAGCAAAATATAGAGATACTCGGAACATAGAGGCTCTAAAGACCATTTTAGGAGAATTTGAAAAAGCTCTAGGAGATGAAAAAGCAAAGGAGAAGGATATATGGGAGTATGATTTTGACTTCCATGTGGGGATATCTGTCGCAAGTGGAAACAGTCTATTCTATGATATTTGCAGATTGTTATATAGATCATTATCTCCGCTAAGCAGACAAGTTCAATCTTTTGAGACTTTACGTCAACACAGCAAAATATTGGATGCTATCATCGACAAAGATGAAGAAAGAGCAATTAAGCACATGGAAGCTCATATCGATTATGTAAGGAGTGTCTGGGAACAAGGATTTAATGCTAAGTGATTATTCTTCTAATATCCTCAAGTGTACGGTCAACGATCTTATGGGATTCAGGTTCATGCATCTCACCACACCTAATCCTTTCAAATAACCGATTCGGTGTTTCCCACATTCTTTATCTCTCATAACTATATTTTTAAGGCATATTAATTTCTTTAGCAAATATTCTTGTCTCTGTGTCATATTGTTCCAGCATATAACACTTCCAAGACCCACCCCCCTGAACACGCTGCCCAGAGGGTTCGAGGATAGCCCAAACCCGTTTGCGGGCGTCCTTAGTGCGGTTGGGCGACAGTCCTACGCTCCAGCAGACAGAAGCGGTTAATTGTGTTTTCATTCATCAAAAGCACGCTTCGCAAAGGCAACGTATCGCCGTTGCATCAATCACAAAGTCTTGAAAATTGCCCCCCGCCCTAAAGGGATCATGCAAACGCGAATGTGCGCCTGCCAACAACCCTTCAGGTAGGCTAAGTGCATGTACCGGCGATGAGGGTTGTGTGCATCCAAAGAGTATATTATGCGGAGTACCAATTGCATCCCTAAAAAAAGGGCAGTGTCCTAATTTAGAATACTTAATTGAAATAATGCTCCCGATTCCATTGATGATTGGCCCCACACAGGCACAAGCTGCACCGCCCGCTCATAGGAAATTATAAATTCTCTGAGTACCATGAGTTTTGTTGAATAAAATAAATAGAAAGAAGAAATCGATATGGATGTTGCAGTAAAAGCCATTGAAACAACAGGAACTGTTGACGCACAGCACAGGCTTCTTTTAGACGAACCGTTGCCAGTTGCCGGTCCAACACGGGTTCGTGTCATTATCCTGCTCCCTGAAGATGCAGACATTGACGAAAAGGAATGGCTTTATGCAGCCGCCGCCAATCCTGCTTTTGATTTCCTGAAGGAACCTGAAGAGGATATTTATACATCCGAGGACGGAAGACCATTTCATGATAGGTAAAGTAGTCCTCGTCCCTTTTCCTTTCGATGACCTCACAGCGCAGAAGGTACGACCAGCCATATGCCTGACCCATTGGCTCTCATCATCATGTCGTTTTGGCATTTATCACAAGTAGAAAACCGAACGACTTACTGGAAACAGATGTTGTTTTGGACTCAAAGTCGGCGGATTTTAATGTAACCGGCTTGCGTGTTTCCTCTACGCTTCGATTACATCGCCTTATGACAGTCACAACAGCATTGATAAAGCGCGAATTGGGAGAGTTATCACCCGAAATGCGTTCTGAAGTGGTTAGCAAATTGCGTAATTTATTTGGTTTGAATAGTTAGTTAAACTCCACAAGCTGGAATTATGAGTAATGCGGATATGAGATATTTAGATTGCAGGATATGAATATCGTAGAAGAAATCAAACTGGAGCGCCAAAGGCTCAAGCATAAATACGGAGAACTCTACAACGAAATACTGGAGATACTGTTTCGAAATGATCCCATCGGAATCAATTTCGGAATCAATACTGACGAATACGAGCCAGAAGTTGGCACCATTTTCCCACGGCTAAAGGAAGCACGTTCGCCAGAAGATTTGCAGAACATACTTCATCAAGAATTTGTTCGATGGTTCGGCGCTGATATTGCAGGTTCAAAAGCAGAATACACTATAATTGCCCAAGAGATATGGGATGCATATAAGAAACACATTATCTAACCTCACCCGCTTCTCTTCAACAACGATCTCAGATCTATCCGATTTTTTATCCTTTACAATAGCAATCCTTATTCCGGATAAAGCATCGATGAATTCCTTCAACGAAAGACTATACTTTTTTGTCTTCCATGCTAGATATCTATAAAAAAGCAAACCCATGACTGCAAGGAAAACATGAACCCATGAGGATTGCCCCCCGCCCTGAAGGGAGCATGCAAAAGCGAATGTGCGCCTACGAACAGCCCTTCGGGATAACGCATGCGCCAGTATTGGCGATGCATCGGACGAAGTCCGAGCGTGGTCACTGAAGGCGATAGGGATTGGGTACATCCAAAGTGTATATTATGCGGAATACCAAGAGAATAAAACGTATAAAAGAACAGATTGGGACGAATGGCTCAAAAATAAGTAATATTTTCAAAATCTTGCGAGCCTGCAGAAATAAAGTATAAGACAAATCAATACCTATAACTCAATTGAAAATATCGAGGTTTCAAATGCCAACACTAACTGCATACATCGAAAAAGATCCTGAAACAGGCTTATACGTGGCGATTGTCCCGGGAATTCCTGGTGCCCATACTCAGGCGGAGACTCTCGATGAGCTTCAGGAGAACCTTAAAGAGGTACTGGAACTGTGCCTGGAAGAAATGGAGCCTGAGAACAAGCAATATTTACCTCAATTTGTCGGGATTCAGCAAGTTGAGGTGAGTATTTGAGCAGGCTTCAGATAATCGATGCCAGAAAAATGGAGAAGTTGCTGCTTACACTGGGATTTGAGAGAGTACGGCAGAAAGGGAGCCATGTGTTTTACAGGAATCCTGACGGAAGAACGACCAGTGTACCGCATCATCCTGGAAGAGATTTAGCACGCCCGCTAATAAAAGAAATTCTGAGGGAAATAGAACTTAGTGTTGAGGAATACAATAAGTGTTTGAAGAAATTGTGATAGCTCCGCTATATCGTATTTCCGTGCCCCCTCTTTAATGACAAAAGCCAGAACACCAATAAACGATAGAACCCTCATGCACCTGCGCCGTGATGCCCTTCATTGCGGAGTCCGTGTCTGAAGGCGATGGGTTTTTCATGCTCATAGTGGCGATATTAATTCAGAAAAACTTCTGTCAAGCTTGCACCTATCCGAAAAATATTGTAATCGGCAGTATGTGCTATTCGCCAAGGGAAAATTTAACTAAAACTTTTGACGAATAGATATAAATACCATTATTTCAAACAATAAATTGAATAATTGAGTGGAGGTGAATTAATGCCAGATTATTTATTGCAGGTGACATATACACCCGAAGCTGTAGCTGCAATGTTAGCAAAGCCCCAAAATCGTGAAGAAGCTATACGTCCTGCAATTGAAAAACTTGGAGGAGAAATTAAGAACTTCTGGTTCACATTCGGAAAGTATGACGTTGTATTAGTCGCAAGCTTTCCTGACAATGTGAGCACATTGGCCTTTTCAATGGCCGTCTTAGCCGCGGGTTCTGTAAAAACATTCAACACTACACCATTGCTATCGGTCGATGAAAGCATTGAGGCTATGAAGAAAGCATCGAAGTCGGGATACAAGCCACCGAGCAAATAGTAAGAAGAAATCACTTTTTTCTCTTTTACTTTGCTATCAATCAACTTTTCAGGTTGGTCAATGCTTGTGGTTATAGAACTAAGGGCAGGCGAATTTCAGGAACTATGTGAATTTAACCTTGCCTGGAGAAATCCTATGATGAAGTCTCATTTGTCCAGTAACTGAAGGATTGCCCGTTCTGAAGCGTACCCTCTATGAGCACGGTGGTAGTGCCGTTAGTATTCAAGACATCCACTGGGCCGACTATTGCACCTGAAGTCTCCGATGCATTTTGACCCGGCATTAACGGGTTCGACTGACTTATGTAAGGGAAGGTGAATTCGACGGGGATCTGGAAGGTCGGTTCAACCTCTTTTATAAGAATGAGCGTCGCAGAGAGGTGTGTTACTGGCATATTGGTGGAGCTAGCGTTCAACGTAAGCGTGAACGCTGGTCCCGCAGGATAACAACCATTATCTCCAAATCTAGCACACCCAGGTTCCACAGAAACAACACTTATTGGACGAAGTGTCTTATTGGGAAGTTTCTCCTGTGGGGGAACCGGCGTAGCATGTGGCTGCGTGCTTACGCATCCGGCAATGATTATGAATAAAACGATAGCAGCAGATTTTATAAAGTATTCCTTATTCCACTTAAACATAGATTAACCTTTACTAATATCATATTTAGGTTGATATTTACTTTAACTCCTCCATGCTTGTTGGATACTCATTTTTTGAATTCCTTCGATTTTGGTGCAATGAATTTTTAATTCTACTGCTATAATGCAAAGCGTGTTTTTAAATATTATTACTTATCAAGATTCCCCTCCCATGAAGGGAGCACGCAAAAGCGAATGTGCGCCTACGAACAGCCCTTCGGGACGCATGCGCCAGTATTAGCGATGCTTCGGACAAAGTCAGGGCGAGTTCACTGCAACGATAGGCTCTTATGCTCTCGAAAAGCGATGGAATTCAAACAACTTCTTTATAATGAAAATCAGGCACAAATCCTAAAATGAAGAATTAAACGGAAAGATTTTATAGTTTATGATTAAATTTTATTTACATGGGAGTACCATTTACAGCTGATCAATTTTTAGGAGTTTTTGAACAATATAACTTAGCTGTTTGGCCAATGCAGATTTTTTTATATCTAATTGCCTTGATTGCTTTAATTTTAATTTTATGGAAGGCAAAGAATTCAGATAAAATTATTTCAGGCATTCTAGCATTCTTTTGGTTGTGGATGGGTATCGTATATCATTTGATATATTTTACATCGATAAATAATGCCGCATATATTTTTGGAGCACTTTTTATCGTCCAATCAATATTATTTTTTATCTCAGGATTCATTAAATCTGACCTTTCTTTCAAATTTAATTTTAATGCATACACAATAGCAGGTGCCATTTTCATTTTATATGGATTGATAATTTACCCTATTCTTGGATATTCTTTTGGTCATGTTTATCCAAGAGCACCAACATTTGGGGTCCCTTGCCCCACAATAATATTTACTTTTGGGGTACTTTTATGGACAAATAAGAAATTCCCTAAATATTTATTAATAATCCCATTAATATGGTCCTTTTTAGGATTCAGTGCAGTATTAAATTGGGGAATTTTGGAAGATATAATGCTTTTAATCGCGGGTGTTCTTGGTACAGCTCTCATTGTATATAGGGATAGAAAATCGTAATTGAAAATTAAAGATGTGAAAAAAATAAAAATGCACATTTTTGTGATATTCTATTTTCCTTCTTTTAGCAATTGCCAAAACAACAGATGAAAGATAGAAATCCTCACGCAACCGTCTCTCTCTCAGTGACCTCCCTCAC
Organism: Candidatus Methanoperedens sp.; assembly: GCA_027460535.1. Classification (NCBI taxonomy): domain Archaea; kingdom Methanobacteriati; phylum Methanobacteriota; class Methanomicrobia; order Methanosarcinales; family Candidatus Methanoperedentaceae; genus Candidatus Methanoperedens; species Candidatus Methanoperedens sp. Next base: position 40,495 of record JAPZAR010000030.1, on the reverse strand, counting down.
CCATTTTGACTTCCTTCATGGTTGCATCTTCAAGCTTTGAACCGCTTTCTGACTTGGTATATTTCTTTTTCACTTTATTAGCGATATCTTTTCCAAGCCTTTTACATTCTTCAAGATCTTTGTCTGTAGGTTGATACTGGATTCGCAATACGGGATCTATTATTTCCATGCCAAGCTTACGCATTTTTTCTGCGATCATTATAGGTGCTTCACCACTCCATCCGTAAGAGCCGAAAGCTGACCCTACTTTATTTGCTACATTTGCTTTTTCAAGGCTCTCAATAAATTTTTCCATAGGAGGCAGCATCTTGTAATAGAAAGTCGAAGAGCCAATCGCAATGGCATCCGCAGCTTTTATGTCCTCTATTCTTGCTTCATGGAAATTCATGGCTTTAGCGTCAATATTTCTTGATTTTGCACCTTCTACGATGGCATCTGCCATCGCTTTGGTGTTGCCTGATGTACTGAGATATACAACTACTACCTTTGGCATATTTTCCTCCCTTATCTTCTTGAATGGATGATCCTTCCACTCACACATTAATGTTATATGTTATCTGGGTAAAAGCTTTCGCTCAATTGGAGTTACAGAGACAGGTTTTTCAGAAAGTCTTATTTTTATTTCGAAAACTCTTTTTGCAGCCCTTTCCTGATCGCCATTAATATAGAGTGCACCTCTTTGCAGAAAAAAAATGAACCGGGGATAATGAAGACTGACAAAAAAATGCGAATCTTCGCCGGGATCGTATCAGTATTTTTTTTAGAGTCGTATCTGTGTCAGCTAAGGATAAAACAAAAAGTATCCATGCATCATACAATAATTGATGGCACATGAAAAGATTTATCAAGTCTTAAATTATATTTGACTGTCAGGAGATTGAATTAATGGAACAGGATCTGGCCCGAATAGGCGTTTCTCTTCCCGAGAACTTGCTTGAAAAATTTGATGAGATAATCGCCAAAAGAGGTTATTCTTCACGCTCTGAAGGCATACGCGATGCAATAAGGAGCTATATACGCTACTATGCATGGATGAGCGAGGTTGAAGGGGAAAGGTTGGGAACGATCTCACTTGTTTATGATCATAACCAGAGAGGGCTTGTCAACGCACTGCTTGATATCGAACATGAGTTCTCTGAAATAATACGCTCTTCCCTTCATGTTCACATAAATCACGATATGTGCATGGAAGTATTGCTGGTACGGGGAGAAGGCAGGGACGTTAAAAGCGTCACCGAGAGGATAATGACACTGAAAGGTGTGAAGCATGTCAAATTGACAACGATCATGCCCGGCGAAGAAATATAACTAAAAGGCTACCATTTTATCATTCTGCTTATTACGACATTCTTGTATGCCAGGTCGCGAAGTATCTTGATGATCTCATGTTTGGGGATGGCAATGGACTTTCTTGAAATACTGATAACATCCTCCACTTCCACCCTGCCATAATAACTCAGCAATCTCACGATCCGCATGACAGTGTTTTTTTGCCTCTCGCTCTCGCGCGTCTGGTATGTGCGGATGGCCCTGAGAAAATCGATCTTTCTGAACTCAGGCCAGTAGGGGGCGCAGAAATAAGCGGCGCACTCATTCCCGTTCGCCTGCCAGGGAAGAAAATTGGAGATCCTCTCATCCCCCCCTGTTCTGACAATAAGATCGACACAAGGTAAGGCTCCACCTGAGAGTGACAGGTTCTCGGTAATGGCATCTTCATCAATGTCTTCCAGGGACAGCATCCCTTTTTTGACCTTCGCCGCCATGGCCCTGGCTGCATCCACAAGCTCCTGTCTTCCCCCATAAGCAAGGGCAACATTCAGGTAAACCCCATCGTAATTCTTTGTTATTTCCTCAGCATGTCTTGCAGACGATTTCAGCGAGTCCGGAAGAAGGTCGGTGTTCCCCAGTATCCTGACCCTCATACGGCGTTTATGAGTCCTTGCATCCATGCATATCTTATCGAACTTTATACCTATAAGATCAAAAAGCCGCTTCTGTTCTTCAACCGGTCTTAAAAAATTTTCCGTGGAAAAAGCATAAACCGTGAGCTGGCTGATCCCCAGGTCAAAACTCCAGTCAAGCACGTTCTCGGTGGTATCCGCACCTTTGAAATGACCGTAATAGTACGCCATCCCATGTTTTTTTGCAAAGCGCCTGTTGCCGTCCATGATTATCGCAACATGCGAGGGGACTGGTTTTTCTTTTATTTCATTGGCAAGCAGCGTTTCATAACTTCCGTATATTAGATTTCCTGCAAAACTCAATATCTTCCTCAACTCATTAACAATCAAATGAGTATTAAAGTTTACCTAAAAATCTCCGAGTTTGCTCTGTTCTTTTTCTGCAGGTTCCTGTTCCATTGATGCACGTGTTCCTATTTGTCTTAAGATTTTCTGGGCTGTTTTCGTACCGATTATTTTTGCGATAATTTTCGGCTCTGCCACCCTGAGCGCTTCCATGTCCCTGAACCCTGCATCGTACAGCCTCCTGGCACGCACCCTGCCGATGCCCCTTATCTGGATAAGATCAAGCAGCTCGGGGCTTGCACCGTATTCCACGCGCTCCACAAGTTCCCTTGCTTTTTGCGCGCAAGACCTTTTCTGGAATGAACCAAGCTCTGCCATCGAATGCACGAGCCACTGTGTGGTTTCGGCCAGCGCCCTGATGTCCCCTTCGCCGATGCCGTATTTCTTGACGATCTCTTCTTCCTTTTTCTCGGTAATCCAATCAATCATAACGCATGCCGTCTTGACCTCGGACAGGAACCATTCATAATCCACCTTGAACTGCGCGGGGATCTGCACGAATTCGGTATGGTGCTCCATCACAATGTCGCTCAGAGGGTCATAGTCATTGGAGCGAAGGTAGAGTTTGCGCATATCCGGGGTACTGCAGACAAGATGGAGCAAGGTCAATTCAGTAAAAAATATCCTCTTTTCTTCTATCTTCTCCATTCCCTCAATTATCATCGAAGCTGAGAGGGGATCGATATACAAACGGGAGACCAGTTCCCCGAGGCGCGTCGGGAAAAGCCCATCTTTCTCAACGACCATTTTCTTATCGACCAGAAAACCGATCACCTTATCAATAACAACCTTCAGGCTCCAGGGCTCCTGCTGGCAGGAATAGAACGTGGCGCCCATGAACTCAAGGAGTTCTTCCATGCTTCTCGCGAAACCTGTCGCAATGGTGGAGAGGATGTGTGTTCGCAGGGCGTTCTCGCTCCCTAGCTTTGACCAGATCTTTTCGACCTTCGCAAGGACGTACTCCTGCATGAGTCCCTCCATTTCATCGTATGATTTTGCCACGAGCACTGATTCGCCATACGGGTCAAGGTGCGGACGTCCTGCCCTCCCCGCCATCTGCTTGTACTCAAGCACGGGTATGGGCGTCAGTCCGAAGTTGGCGTCGTATCTGCGGTATCCTTTGATCACGACCCTCCTCGCGGGGAGATTAAGACCCGCAGCAAGCGTTGGCGTAGCCGAAAGTGCTTTTATCGTTCCGGCTCGGAAGCCTGTCTCAATTATTTTGCGCTGCTCCGAGATAAGACCTGCATGATGAAATGCGCTTCCATTCTCGATGCAGAGGGCAAGTTTTTTTGCGGTGTCCACTTCGCTTGATTCGCGTATGTCTGCGGCCAGCAGTTTGAGTTTCTCTTTTGTTTCACTCGGAATAAGCGGGGATATCGCTGTCCCGATGCGGGAAGCCAGACCCTCGGCGTTCTTCCGGCTGCTCTCAAAAACAAGTATCTGCCCGCCTTCGGTGAGTGTATCCACCACGAGGGAAATGGTGCTGTCCCTTTGCGTTTCCTTGATCTCCCGCTGGCCGTTGATGAAATTTATCGCCCTCCCGAAAAAGACGCCTTCCTTTAATTCGATAGGGCGCCAGTCGCTTACCACCAGTTCGGCATTCAGCCATTTGGCGATCTCATTTGCATTCCCGATAGTGGCTGACAGTGCAATGATGTTCATTTCGGGATTGATGCGCATCAATTTTGCAAGAACGATCTCAAGTGTCGGGCCGCGGTCGGGAGAATCAATTAGATGGACCTCATCCGCGATCACGATAGTTATCTCTTCCATCCAGCGGCTCCTGTTGCGAAGGAGCGAATCCACTTTTTCAGAGGTTGCAACTATGATGTTAAAATTCCCCAGCCACTCGTCAGTTGAATCAAAATCGCCGGTCGCGATACCGCATGATACTCCCTTGCCATCACTTTTTTTTATGCTTTCAAAGCTTCTGAACCGATCGAACTTCTCACTGGCAAGCGCCCGCAGGGGAACGATGTATAATGCTTTTCCTTCCTTTTTTTCATCCAGTATTGATTTAAGCATCGCGAATTCCGCCAGCAGGGTTTTTCCTGAGGCTGTAGGTATCGCAGCCACGAGATTTTTGCTTTCAAGAAGTCCGGCCTTGATGGCTTCTGCCTGCGGCGGGTAAAGCTCTGTTATGCCTGAATCGTGATAGAACCGGATAATATTGGCGGGAAGTTTGAGGTCCTGGATTTTCATTTGTGATGCTAAAGGCATGTATGCTTAAAAAGAATTTCCAATGGCTGGATTTTTTGAAAAATGTAATATATTCGGAGTGACAAAATGCAATAAAGGGGGCTAAAATGTATGGAAAAGCTTTACGAGCAATCAGAAACGGGTTGTTGCCCACGATTCGATCCAGAGCCATGGGATGAAAAAGAGATCATCTGGCAGGATAAGTTATTCCTCAAGGACCATGTGACGAGCTTCTTACACATCCCTCTCAATTTCGAGAAGGTGATGGTGAATAATATGGAACGGATAAAAACTGCAGGCGCTCTTGCTCCGCAACCCATCACGCTCTCCGATGAAAATTCGCTCTGGGGAGCCGATGTTTATATCGCAGTGAGCAGGGAAGTGCCCGGGGCGAAGATGCAGAGGATATCGGGGACTTTTCTTTCGAAAGTGTTTGAAGGACCCTACAAGAATGCCGGGAAATGGGCAAAAGAAATGATTGCGTATGCGGTTTCAAAAGGCAAAGGGCTCAAGAAATTGTACTTCTTCTATACCGCTTGCCCTAAGTGCGCTGAATATTACGGAAAGAATTATACGGTGCTGCTGGCAAAGATTTAGGAGATAATAAATAAATTCCGCGTTTTTCGAGGAATTAGCAGTCGCTTCACAGGATTAAATATAATTTCGCAATTGTATAAGGCCGCGGATAAAAGCAGATTTATAAATCGATATCACTTTTTATCCCTTCAAATTACGGAATTAATTGAATCATCATATTTCAAATAATCATGAATAATCATGATAAGTCTTAAATACAATGAATAATCATTAATTAATGGGTGATCAAAATGGAGACTTTAGTTCAACCAGACTTTGTAATGAAAAGGAAGAAATGTGAGAATTGCGGCGAAGGTACTTTTGAATTCGGCGATGATATGAGATTCGATAAATACACCTGTACAGATTGCTCGCCACGAAAATAATCTTGGTTCAATCATTTTTTTAATTTATATTTACTTAATTTTTTTTTCAAATAGGATAATCCTTAGATTTGAAGAATTTATTTGTTTAACATTGATTCATGATATTGTGACAAGTTACAATTGTCAGGAAGAAGTTGCCAATGGCTCCTGGTAGGTTTGGTAACCATCAATAAGTATACTAGTAGAAAAGTATATTAAAATAAAAAGTATACTAATATACTATGGTCACAACAATCAAAGTTACAGATGAAACAAAGCAGCTACTGGATATGATCCAGGCAAGGATAACCCTGGCCCGGCACAAAAAAATGACGCTCACTGAGCTTATCGATGCCATGACCCGGCTTGCGCTAAAGCATGAGGATGAGCTATTTAAGATCGAGGATTCGGCGCCGCCTCAAAAAGAACCAGAGGTCAAACCCGGCATCGTGAAGATACCCAGAAATGGGTACGGCAAAGTGGAAGGAATGGATGTTTGCACAGAAGAATAAATGAACGATAGAAATTTCCTACAGTAAAGAGAGCATATTGCAGCAGTGCCGGAGCTTACAATTCACTTCTTCATCACTTCTCTCATCATCTTGATCGAGCACAGCTCCCCGCACATGCTGCACGTATCCACATTCCTGCTCCTGGCATGGATCTTCCTGGCTTTCTCACTATCTATGGCTATCGCGAACTGCCGATTCCAGTCAAGGTCCCGCCGTGCCAGCGCCATCTCACGGTCATAGGCTCGCGCCCGTTCCCTCACGCCTTCCTTTGTCAGGTCGGCTGCATGGGCAGCTATCCTTGTCACTATCGTGCCCTCCCTGATGTCCTCCAAGTCCGGAAGCGCAAGATGTTCGGCAGGCGTGGTCATGCACAGGAAATCCGCGCCGTGCATTCCTGCCACCGCGCCACCCATCGCGGCGGTTATATGATCGTACCCCGGCGCGATATCGGTAACAAGCGGGCCGAGAAGATAGAGCGGGGCGTTTCCTGTCAGGTGCTTCATCGCGCTCACCGAAAGCCCGATCTCATCTATCGGGACATGCCCCGGGCCTTCTACAAGAGTCTGGATGCCAGCCGCCCGCGCCCTTTTCACAAGCTCGCCAAGGGTAATGAACTCCTGGAACTTCGCCCTGTCCGAAGCATCGTTGATACACCCGGGGCGCATGCCGTCACCAAGGCTGAGTGTGAGGTCGTATTCTCGTGCAATCTCAAGCAGGTAATCATATTCTGAATAAAACGGGTTCTCCTTGCCGTTGTGCTCCATCCATGATATAGTGAACGCACCTCCACGGCTGACCACATCGAGTATCCTTTCACTGTTTTTCAGGCGCTCGAATGAACTTCGGGTCACCCCCGCATGCACTGTGATAAAATCAATGCCGTCTTCAGCATGCTTTCTTACGGCATTGAACATATCATCGGAGGTCATATTCTCGATACCCTGGCTTGCTGCCTGGTATATCGGAACGGAACCTACCGGGACACTGACAGCATCCATAATACGCTTGCGCACAAGGTCAAGGTCTCCGCCCGTGGATAAGTCCATTATGGTATCGGCGCCGTATTTTTCAGCGGTTTTTGCCTTCTCCACCTCTGCATCGATATCCGCGTAATCCCTTGAAGTGCCAAGATTTGCGTTGATCTTTGTCCGCATCAGTTTTCCTATGCCGACTGGAAGTGATCTGCTTTTGATATTCTTCGGGATGACGAGCAGCCCCTGGGCAAGGAGCGTCCGGACCGTTTCTGCGTTTACCCCCTCATTTGCAGCAACACGCTTAATCTCCGATGTCACAAGACCTGCATGCGCCTGCTCCATCAATGTGGTCATTTCTTCCTCGAACCGAACATTTTAGCATAAAGGCTCATTTCACGCTTTGATCTTTGTTTCTTTTGCACTGGCTTTTCCCCTGATGGATTTTCTGGCTCTTTTTTTTCTAAATTATCCCTGTTTTTTTCTATGATGGGTAAAGGCATGAGCTTTTTCAAAATTGAAGGCGATGCAGGGGAAGTCTGTTCAGCTTTTACAGGCAATGTCTCTTTTTTCACTTCTGTAACCTGGGCTTTGACAACAGGAACGCTGGCTCCTCCATGCTTGCTTTTCCTTGTCCTGATATCCACCAGTATGGGACGCTCGATATAGGTACTTACTATCATCGCAACGCCCGGTGCAAGGCGCTTGATATCCTCTTCCACATCTGAGCTTATACCTTCAAGTCCTTTGCTTATCGCTTTCAGGTCATTGGGATTCGTCACCTTCATAATGATCTGTGTATTGCACTGAGAAAGGATGTTCTTATCCACTCTTGCCGGGCGCTGTGAAACAACCATCAGGCCCAGACCGAATTTCCTCCCCTCCGAGGCGATTGTGCGAAGGATATCCGAACTCACCGTTCTCCCGAATCCCTTTTCAGGACAGAAATTGTGCGCCTCTTCAAGCACCAGCATCAGCGGAGGCACGGTGTTGAGCTTTCGAGCCTCGAAAAGGTCTCCGCACAACTTCGCAACTATCATGGCTTGCATATCGGGGTTCACACCCTTCATATCAATTATGGAGGCCCTGCCATCCTGAACGAGCTCGGAAACCGTCGTCGCCCTGTCTGATAATATACCAGTCTCCCTGAGCCCCTCCAGTTTATTGATAACGTTCCATTTGACCTTGCTTTTGTTCTGTCCCACTTCGAAAATAATATCGTCGATGGTATATGTCGATTTCTCGGCCTTGAGCTTCGAGACAGCCTCGTAGAGTATACCTGTCTGGTTCTGAGAGCTTTCTTCAGAGAAAAATTGCGCCAGGTCTTTTATTCCAAGGTTTATGCCGTTTAACCGAAAAAGCGTATCTGCCGCAGGATTAAGCATCTTATTGGCAGGCGTATATACTGTAACCTGCGTGGCGTAGCCTTTTGGCGTTATGCCGTACCGCTCAAAGGAAGACGCTTTCTCCTCATTCGGAAATTTAAGTGTGGAGTATTCCCCGTGCGGGTCAATGATGAGAAGTGGCACGTTCTTATCGAGAAGTTCTTCGAGTATGACCCCGCCGGTATAGGATTTGCCCGCGCCGGTCTTGGCAAGGATGCTACAGTGCTTCTGAACAAGGTTGTTGGCATCCAGATTAACATGTATATTCTGCCCTTCAAGGAGACCGATGTAAACATCCCCGCGCATCAGACCCAGCGTTTGTCTTATGAGCATCTCGTCTGCGTTGAAGACCTTATCTCCAGGGCTGAATGGGGATTTCGGCACGTTCAGGGTTCCCTCCTTGCTTCTTGAACCGATGACAGTTGCCTCGGCAATGATCCTCTCATCCATATCACCCATCCTGGAACCGCCCCCGGCTACGTCAACGGCTTCCTCTATGTCGAAATCCTCGCTGGAACTTGTGATGGATGTGACCTGGGCAAGTATCCATCCGTCAGATTCGTGCCAGACTTTAACATAATCAGATTTATTTGTGTTAATGATGTTGGAAACCGCGAACCTGAAGTTTAAAGAATCCGTTTTTCCGAATATGACGCCGACTGAGTCCTTTACCATTATCTATCAGAATTATTCCATTGAGTATTATAGTTTCCTTTTAGAGAAAGTATTTAGCCGTAGAAGGAAATTGAATTAATGAGGTAAGAATCATGGGGCTAATAGAAAGAACAAGTACGATCATAAAATCAAAAATAAACAAGATCTTAGGGAAATTCGAGGATCCGAGGGAAACTCTTGATTACTCTTATGAGAAACAGCTTGAACTCTTGCAGAACGTAAAGAGAGGCGTTGCGGAGGTCACGACCTCGAAGAAACGGCTTGAAATCCAGAAAGTAAAACTCGAGCAAAACGTGCAGAAACTGGACGATCAGTCGCGAGAGGCGGTAAAAGCAGGAAGGGAGGACCTTGCCAGGATCGCGCTTGAGAGGAAGAGCACATCGCAGGGCGAAATCGCAAGCCTCACCCAGCAGATCGCAGATATTGCAAATCAGCAGGAGAAGCTTACAGCAACTGAAAAGCGACTCTCCACGAAGATAGAATCCTTCCGCTCCACAAAAGAAACGATAAAAGCCCAGTACAGCGCGGCAGAGGCGCAGGTCAAGGTCACGGAAGCCGTCAGCGGCATCGGGGAAGAGATGAGCGATGTGGGCCTTGCAGTCCAGCGGGCGCAGGATAAGACAGAGACCATGAAAGCGCGCGCGGATGCGCTGGATGAACTTGTTGATGCAGGAACGCTTGAGGATGTGACTGGAGGAACGAAGGATGATATTGACAGGGAGCTTTCAAAGATAAAATCCAAGGGAGATGTGGATGCGCAGCTTGAGGCGCTGAAGAAGGAGATGGGAAAATGATAGTGAGATTAATGGGAGAAGGACAGTTTGAGATCGATAAGAAGCATGTGGATGAGATAAATAAAATAGACAATAATATTGTGAAGATCGTTAACAAAGGGAATGAGAAGGTCTTTAAAAGCGAATTCAAGAAGCTCAACGATTATGTGCGAAAGTACGGGAAGCCGATTCCGCATGAGATCCTGAAGCCGAGCGATGTGATAATACCGCCAGGGGATATCACGATCGAGGAGGCTAAGAAGATATTCAAGGGGGAGGGGCTGTTGCCGGATTAGGGAATTTCACCATATCAACTCTGTGCAGTCCATATGTCATACTGCACAAAATTTTATTTATAATTAGCAAACATCCTGTATGGAAATTGCTGATTTCCCAATACGAAACAATTAAATCCTTTTACTCACTTAGGAAGGCATCGTAGCACCGATGGTCTAGCGGCTATGACTTTAGCCTTCCAAGCTAATAACTCGGGTTCAAATCCCGATCGGTGCATTTCGGTTTTAAAAAAAACCGGGCAAAAAGATTATCGATACTTTTGAACGATTCCTAATGCTTCAAAAGAATCTAAAATGAATCCACTATTTATTATCATCTTTCTAGCATTAAAATATTCATGGACAGCGGTTATTTATTGATGATTTCTTATTAAATGTTAACCGGACAAAATCAACATCAAGATATGCAAATTAATGCCCTCGGTGCCCACATGATAGATACTCCATTTCAATCCCTCCAAGGGCTGATTTTAACTAAGTGGGATACTTGCCCCAGCTAAGATTACGTCTGCATTTCAATCCCTCCAAGGGCTGATTTTAACCGACCAGGGCATTGAGGTCCGGGAGCGCCTTGATCACATTTCAATCCCTCCAAGGGCTGATTTTAACCCTCGTCCGGGCATGACGGCATGTTTCCAGGTATTCGATTTCAATCCCTCCAAGGGCTGATTTTAACAAGGGATTAATATAACAACATCCCTATGATATCATTGATTTCAATCCCTCCAAGGGCTGATTTTAACGCCGGGATTATTTCATCTGGTTCTTTTTTGGTTACATATTTCAATCCCTCCAAGGGCTGATTTTAACATCATATACAGAGCCGTTAGTTAGTTTAACTAATCTATTTCAATCCCTCCAAGGGCTGATTTTAACTTCCGCACGGACTTGGTGTCGTGCCTCGATTCGCTATATTTCAATCCCTCCAAGGGCTGATTTTAACACCTGCAATTCCGTTTGTGTTGTATGTCACTATTGTCATTTCAATCCCTCCAAGGGCTGATTTTAACCACGCTCGTGATATTTGCAAATGGAGCAGTCGAAATATTTCAATCCCTCCAAGGGCTGATTTTAACCGAAGCCTTCCTCCTTGAACGGTTTGCTTGATTAATATTTCAATCCCTCCAAGGGCTGATTTTAACATTCTTTTGCACATACTCAGGTAGCTTGCTAAAGACCCATTTCAATCCCTCCAAGGGCTGATTTTAACACGGATGGGCGAACTTCACCAATCAGGAAGTATCAAGATTTCAATCCCTCCAAGGGCTGATTTTAACTCAGCACAGCAAGCGGGAACGTCGAAGTAGTTATAAATTTCAATCCCTCCAAGGGCTGATTTTAACGATTCACACGGTTCGCAGTTGTAGCAGCACCTTGCATATTTCAATCCCTCCAAGGGCTGATTTTAACTTGGTTCTGTATTTTATCAAGAAGCTCATCAAACCGTATTTCAATCCCTCCAAGGGCTGATTTTAACTTGTATGCCTGCAGAAATCTTCATCTCCATTCCTTATTTCAATCCCTCCAAGGGCTGATTTTAACATTGAGCATTATCTTAAGTGTGAGGTGCAAGTTGATGATTTCAATCCCTCCAAGGGCTGATTTTAACCATGGTGACTTCAATTCCATCCGCACTCGTCCACTTCATTTCAATCCCTCCAAGGGCTGATTTTAACGTTTTATAGGGAACCATGACCGAGAGCGAGGGCGAATATTTCAATCCCTCCAAGGGCTGATTTTAACGAGAATTACCCGGGCTGCTCGGTATCGTTGTTTGCTATTTCAATCCCTCCAAGGGCTGATTTTAACATGAAATAACAACCAAGGGTAGAGGAGGTTCTTATTGATTTCAATCCCTCCAAGGGCTGATTTTAACCTCGATACGCTCAACTTCCTCAAGGGCTACAAGTGAATTTCAATCCCTCCAAGGGCTGATTTTAACAAGAAGTCAGGGAAGAGGCAAGGAAAGCCTAGGCGTATTTCAATCCCTCCAAGGGCTGATTTTAACATTTGAAGTGCGCTCCCTGGATGTTCTTTACATCGCTATTTCAATCCCTCCAAGGGCTGATTTTAACTCGTGTAGGTCTGGTTGCTTGTCGTCTGTGCTGAGACATTTCAATCCCTCCAAGGGCTGATTTTAACTCCTTATGATCTACTCTCAAAACATAATAATTATGATATTTCAATCCCTCCAAGGGCTGATTTTAACAATATTTCAAAATTTCTATATCTGAAAAAACAGATATATTTCAATCCCTCCAAGGGCTGATTTTAACTTCTTACCGATCTGCTCAAAAGACGACATAGTCTTAAATTTCAATCCCTCCAAGGGCTGATTTTAACTGGTAGTATGAACCCCCGATCATAAGGATCATAGAGAATTTCAATCCCTCCAAGGGCTGATTTTAACAACGCGTGAACAAGATCGGAAACGCACTGCATACGCAGATTTCAATCCCTCCAAGGGCTGATTTTAACCGTCCATGAAGGTGATCCTGTTCGAGCGTTTTGCCTTATTTCAATCCCTCCAAGGGCTGATTTTAACATAACGCCACGACGGATTTTGTGCGTGTTCGTTCCGTATTTCAATCCCTCCAAGGGCTGATTTTAACGCACGCTATGGGGTTGAGGGGAGCACGTGGTACCACGATTTCAATCCCTCCAAGGGCTGATTTTAACTGGCGGAACTGACCTCGGAAAAGTTCGGGCTCACACATTTCAATCCCTCCAAGGGCTGATTTTAACGCTCCCCAGGGGCGTTCGCAGCTTCACGATCTCAGTAATTTCAATCCCTCCAAGGGCTGATTTTAACGTGATACAGCAGCCAAAGGCTCAGCGCCGGAGAGTCATTTCAATCCCTCCAAGGGCTGATTTTAACCAAGGAGGCTGCCCTCGCGCACAAGGCACCATATCATATTTCAATCCCTCCAAGGGCTGATTTTAACGATATATCGCGTGGATGCATTTCATACGATCACCGCCATTTCAATCCCTCCAAGGGCTGATTTTAACCTCAAGGAAGGCGGCATCGCCTGAGGAGCAGAATAATTTCAATCCCTCCAAGGGCTGATTTTAACCAGCATACATATCTATGTATGTATGCACGTATATAGTATTTCAATCCCTCCAAGGGCTGATTTTAACTGACAAACCTTGACGCGAACACCGGGTACATCTACGTATTTCAATCCCTCCAAGGGCTGATTTTAACTTTATAACAGATTTAGGCAAGAGCATTTCCTCCAGGATTTCAATCCCTCCAAGGGCTGATTTTAACCAAGCTTTTTCCAGCTGGATTTTCGGTTGAATTTGGTTGAAAAAACAGACAATTTTTCAGGTATCGTCTATTGATTTTCTCTCAAATATAAATAGAACTCATTCCACAAAAACCTTTGCAAAAATAGAATTTTCAGTCGTGCATCCCAGGTTTTGTATTTGCTTTATAAAGATCCACGACTTTAGATCATCGACATCAGATTATTGTTGTGATCTCAGCCTTTTTAGTTCCTATTTCATCAATAGCGAGATACTTCCGATCTCTCGATTTATAACAGATAACATTATCCTGGGATTCATCTATTACATCCCTGAGCCCATTCATTATCTTCATGTATTCAGGTTCTGTAAGCTCCCCTTCCAGCACACTATTCTGCACCCAATTAAGATACTGCTTGAGGTAAATCCTCACCTTGTTCACCCTTTCCACCCCCACATCATAAACAATTATTACATACAAGATTACCACCACATAATGAGAGGTTTGTAATCCTTTTCACCAAGGCAATGCTTCACGAGTTTATACAATTCAAGTCTTATAAGCCGTTTGAAAGAAACATTTTGTTCCAGTCCTCTGTGTTTGATAGTTGTGGAAAGCTTCTCATTATATTCTGCCAGGAACAGCTTTTTCCCTTTTTCACTGAGCAGCATATCTCCTATCTCCCCCCTGAAACAAGCATCGTCAAGCATGTTCTTATTCACAAGCTTCAGGATGATCCTGTCGATAATTATGGGTTTGAATATCTCGCTTACATCAAGAGCAAGCGAGAATCTCCTTTCAAATGGCTCATGAAGGAAAGAAATAGTGGGGTTTAACTGGGTATTGTATATTTCCGAAAGAGTTGTTGTGTACATCAGGGAATTCCCGAAACTGATTAACGTGTTCATCCTGTTCGCCGGCGGCATCCTTGACCTTTTGATTATCCTGTAATTCTCAGGGAATATCTCATCAAGCGCCGTATAATAAATATTCCTTATCCGTCCTTCTACATTCATGACCTCAGGGATAGTTGCTGTCCCCGGCAGTCTCGCGATCTCGGATTCGATGCCGCTGATATGTGTTTCAAGACTTTTCATCTCCCGCGCGTAATAGTTGAGATTTTTCAGGATATTGCCGCAAGCGCCTTCAACAAAGGATTTTGCAAGTATCAGTCTCTTTGCGCTGTCGAGATAATTCGATGCCTGCTTCACGGTCAGATCGCCGCTTATCAGCGTTTCGCGCGGATAGAATGAGCCTTCGTAAAAACCATAATAATTAAAGAAGTGTATCGGTATCCCGCTCTTTGCAAGATAATCCACGACCCCGGATGAAAAGCTGAGCCTGCCGTATGCGTATATTGAGTATATCTTATTTACCGGAAGGGCGCGTTTTGTGTTTTCGTTCTCGAAATATACCGTATTTTCATGCCTTGTAAGGCCGCCGTCCTGTGTGATATAATAATCTTCCTTCATACTTCATCTCCAAAACAGAATTCGAAATAAGCGCATTTCGGGCAGATCTTTATCCTTTTAGGTTGCGGCATCCTTCCCATTGCGATCTTCCTGATATCATTTATCACATTTTCCATTTCCAATTCATCTTTTTCAAGAAGCACTATCTCTTCTTTCCTGCTAACGAGGGGATAATTTATTTCGCCTGTGGCGCTGATACCTTTTGATTTCAGGTAATACAGGTAATATAGCATCTGCCAGCGATGTGCCACTTCCATGCTTTTTGTTTTTTTTATTTCATGGAGAACAATGGTATCACCCTTCCGGATGAAATCGATGCTTATCGTCTGGTCGATTGTTATCTCTTTTGAGTCGCGCTTATAGCGGTCTTCATGCAGGAGTTTTCCAATATTCACATTGTCATTCTCTTTCTCAAGCGTGATATTGTGCGAAAACAGCCAGAGTTTGGTATGGCAGATGAAGTAGTATGTTACTTTAATGCCTGTGATGCGCATGGCACCGGCCATGATGTCTTCAGGTTGGGGTCTTTCTTTTTCTTCCAAAGTTACATCTTGCGGATTCATGCCACCATGTTCCTATTTTCAACCCATTCCACTAGACGTTCTGCATCCCTGAACATTTCCTGTGCAGGTTTTGTTGATAGACCTTTCACCATTCAAATCCCTCGCGCTTAAAGAGTACTTCACCTCTTTTTAATTCTTTGTATATTGAACTGCTTCTTATGTCTTTCATCTCTGTATCATTCTTTATCATCGGCGATACCGGGTTTCCGAATTTATTTCCGATAACCTGGATCAGGTTTTTCATCTCTTCTTCCACCTGTGATTTATCTGCTTTACAGACGATGAAAATATCTATATCGCTGTCCGCTCTCTCAGTGCCTTTTAAAACGCTTCCGAAGAGTACTGCTAACTCTATCCCAGAAAAGCTTTCAATCGAACCTTTAAGCGACTTTTTAAGTTCAGAGAGAAGGTTTTTTTCATTCTCAAAAATGTTCTGTAGAAGAGCATAAAGAATATGCTCTTTGTTCAGCGAATACAGATTTGCCTTTCCGATGCGTTCCCTGTCAAGAAGTCCATTCGCGAGGAGAAACTTTACGTTCCTGTGAACGCTCGCCTGCGGTATCCCCGCTATCCTCTGGAGTTCGCTTTCTGTGAATTCTTTTTCAAGATAGGTGAAAAATGCCCTTAGCAGCTTCACCTTTGTTCTATTGCCTAATATCTCGTCAAGAACATTGTGGAATTTCATAGTTATATAACCATTTTTGAATGAATTTATTCATTTTTGAATTTATAAAGGTTTGGGATGAATGAAATATACGGTTGGGTTCATCTTTTTAGATGACTCTTTGTCCTTGCACAGATTGGTACGAATCGTACCCACCGCAGAGGGCGCAGAGTCCGCAAAGAGCTGGCGGCGCGGGGGTGAGGGAGGATGGGGAGCGGGGGATAACAAAATAATACAATATGAACTATTCAAATTCCATTAATTTTATTATTTCCCCTGTAGATAGCACATCAACTACAAACTGCTTTTTTAATGCCTTGTCATTAGACCAAATAGCCCCATTTAATTTCATAGCAAGCGCAAAATACTGAACATCATTGGGATCAGGAGATATTTGCTCTGCTTCTTTATAGAATTCTTCAAACTCTTCAAATGAAACAAATTCAATTTCTTTTTCAAGAAAATCAAACACCTTTCCAATCTCTTCTGTTGAAAGTCCAGTTTTCTTAATAATCTCACTGGTGTGTTTTTCAACTTCCACCATAAGAAATTCAGGAGCTACAAAATCAAATCTTTTTTTAGCTTTATTCAAAAAAAAAATGTCTAATGTTTTCCCACCTTTTATGAGAACCGAAAAAACAACGTTGGCATCAACAATGAGGAGCATTTATCCCATCGCTGAAGTTTTGAATTTTTTTGCAAGTGATTTATTAACCTTTCTACCAAGCTCTAACGCATCCTCGTCGGTCATCTTGCTTTTGGAAACAATGGATTTCAAATCACTCAGTTCATTGACTTTCTTTTTGAGAAGATCTCTGGTGATCGCATGCCAGTCTATTTCAAAGCTTGCCATTTTTCTCCAGAGTTCTTCAGGAATGGTAACTTTCAATTCAGCCATATATTATAGTTTGATATTGTCTTATATAAGCATTGTTATGGATCAAAACAACCTCAGACGCCTTATCACAAAATTTTACTGTGCTTCAATAAATTTTTAGAAAGAATTATATATATAGCACCAGATAAATTTCTGGCGCTTCATGGAGACCGGAGCAACCACAAAAACGCAAAAAATATTCCAGAGAACAATGGTTAATCACTCTCCGAAAAACGAATCCGCAGATTTCACAGATTAACGCAGATTTATTGCAAGGGCATATATCGCACTCTTCAGACTGTTTTTTTCTGCGGCGCTGTGCACGAATCAGGGAGCACCACCGCAAAGCGCGCAGAGTCCGCAAAGAGCAGGCGGCGCGGAAGTGAGCGCGTATCGGCGGGTCGGGGAAGAACGTGCAGGAGGGCGGGCTCCTTACAGTCTTTGAGGTGAAATTTTATAAACAGAATGCGATAAATTTCCGGCGCTTCTGCGAAAAACGAAACCGCAGATGGACGCAAAACTTTATGAAAGTTTTATCAAACGAGGGATATGCTTCGCATACCCCAACACTGCGTAAACCGAAGTTCCGGTTTATGAACGCGGATTTATTGCATGGGATATATCGCATTTGCTAGGATGTTTTTCCATGCGGTGCCATGCAAGAATCAGGAGGCATCACCGCAAAGGGCGCAGAGTCCGCAAAGAACTGGCGGCGCGGGGGTGAGGGAGGATGGGGGGCGGGGGAGTGGATGTGGCAGGGCGACACCATATGAAACGCAATAAGAGATGAGATTTCTTGATGCAATTTTATATTATATTTTGATTCTCTTCATGTTCATTTATCAATAATCCCAATTCTGGATCATACTTTGCCTCTATAAAAATCTTTTTTTCGAAATCAACCCGTCCTTCTTTGAGTAGTTTTTGAAATTGACCGTTCGTTAATTGCAGACAATATTGCATAGCATCGAATAACTTTTTATTTCGGATACAATCAAGATATTCATGCCGATATTTTTCAGGAACCGCTTCTATGGAATTAAATAAATCATAAAAGTCTGATTCTTTTGTGTTTGAATTATTGAAAGGTACTATACGATCTATCATTTTTCTAAATGAAGTTTTGGTATCTTCAAATTCTTTTAGTTTATCGCCAAAACCATTAATGTATATTTCATCGACTGCTTCATATAATTTATCTTCAAACAATAAATCAATTTCATTGAGAACTTTTAAAGTTTTATTTACAATCTCTGTATCATAGATATATCGATCATTTTCAGAACCTTTTGAAAAAACAAATACATCGCAAATGCCTTTGAGTGGTAATCCATCGCTGTTTTTTCGTCTGTTAATTCTTCCAAATCGCTGAATTAAAGCATCAATTGGAGCTGGTTCAGAGAAACATACATCATAATCGATATCCAATGAAACTTCAATGACTTGTGTACCCACTAATAAATTCAGATTTTCAAGATTTTTTTCAATTGCTTCTCTATCTTTCAAGATAAATCTGCCATGCAACAAAGCAGAGTCGTTAACTTCATCTCTCAATAATTTATAAACATCCTGGGCTCTATTTACTGTATTACACACAACCAATACTTTTTCTTTATTCTGCAATCTTTTTATTATTAAATCAATATTTTCAAGGATATCTCCATCGATTATCTTGCATTTGTGGCGAAGGTATTTGCTCAACTCTTTTTTATCCATAACCATTTCATTTTCAATATGAAGATTATCTAAAAACATATTTTTCAGAAATGATGGCATCGTTGCAGACATTATCAATATCTTAGCATCATTCTCTTCTATCAAATACTCGCACATTGATAATATCAATCCCGCTGTTTTGGCATCATAGGAGTGTATCTCATCAAAAATATATCTCCCGCGGTACATTTCTAATAATCCCATCTCATATCCTTTCAATGAAAAGAAGTGTTTTAAACATTGAAAAGGCGTCATTACTTTGTATGGACTATAAATTTTTTTAGATAAATTATGTATTTCTCTAAAATCACCATCCTCGAACATCTTATATAAAAAATAAGTCGCTTTTCCATGTAATAGCGATACACAACCATCATCTGAATAATATGGGCTTAATTTCATCAATAATCGCCTATACATTGCGTTTATACTCGCAGTGTAGGGTAAAACATAAAATATTCTATTTCCTTGTGATTTATCGAGATTATTTGTAGCCCAGAACAGAGATGCTTCCGTTTTTCCAGAACCAGTTGGTGAAATAATTATCGCATTACCTTTTGTTGATAAACATTTTGCCTGAACACTCGTAAAGGACTTAAAATTATATACTTCACTCAAGCTTGGTAGTGGTTTAAGTATCTTTTTTATCCCACTTGAAGCTAAATAATCACAAGAATTTATCATCCCTTTTCCAAAGATTCCTATTTTTGATGAAAAGTTCATTCTTTTCTTTTGTATTATTTCCTCCCATATCGACTTATCTTTTGATATTTTCTCTATAATATCGACCTTGCATTCTATTGAGCCTAATATCTTTTTAGAGATTTCTGGATATTTCTTTATTATTTCATTCAGTGCATTTATATTAGGTTTGATTTCCTCTAATCGTTCTTCATAACGAATCCCCAAAAAATCATTATCTTCAATATATTCGACTAATTTATTAATATCTTTATGGTGAGTTAGCACTAAGATCTTGACAAAATCGAGATTTTCTTTGTTCAGGCAGTTAATAAAAGGTGTTGAAAGAATTTCATGCCTATACTTCCATTTTTCTCCTTTTGGAGATAATGATTTTTGAAAACCTTCTGCAGCTTTACCAAAATCATGAAAAAACAAAGCATCAAAAGCATCACTATAAAAAGAAGGATAATTTGTAAATTTTTGTAAATCTGGATAAATATCCTTTAGTTGAGCAAAAATATTAAGGCAATTATTTATATGTTCTTCAAGTGATTCGCCATTACTTTTGGCTTTTATTGTTGAACTCATGCATAAAAACTCCCTTATTTAGCTCAGTATCATAGTATCCCCTTTCAATCTGTTGTTTTGATTCTACGATACAATAAGTTCTTACTTCAATTGGTTTTCTTTCAGCTTTGTCAGTATAATCAGAGGGTAAAGCAACGATTTGCCCTGGCACTCTTCCATCGAAAGGTATAATTGTATTATATATTTCAACATTTTCTTTTGGAATCAATTTCACTTCTTTTATCTTTGTTATCTTAGCTAAATCTGATTGCCTTCCAAGTAAAAGAGTGAAACGTGGATTCTCTAAATATTGTTTAAAATCTAGATCAGATATATATAATGTCAATATACAATCATATAAAAATTCCCTGTGTATTATATTGCTACCAAGATAGGAAACGGGTTTATTTTTGTCTCCTCCACCGAACTCCAGAATGCGCTCCAGATCAACGCCACTTCCTCTAGATGTAAAATCATAACCAATGGATAAATCATAAATACTGACTTTTTCACCCTTTGCAGCGGAGAGCAAACCGTATATCGTAGATATTGGAGGAATTTTATATGTAGGCTGATAAGATACCACAAACATGGGGTATCTAAATGAGGCTGTAATTGCCCGTATTTCAACACGAAGAACTTCCATTTTACTCGCCAATAATTTTATTATTAGTTAATATCTCCTCTATGAATTGATCTATTGCTTTAACTGGAGTCGTAATTACAACATTAACTCCCGATGGTGCTTTGAAACTCTCTAATTCTTTGTCTTTATCTGATCCAAAACCCGATAATTTACCGATATAGACTTTGCTCAACAGTGATTCCTTATAATCCTCCAACATCTCAGATAATGCATCGATATTGACCAATCCATTATCGTATTTATTGTGAGGCATTACATCCATGAATATGTTATTTCCATTATTCAATACTGCCAGCATAATTAACTTGGGAGTTACATCAGTATGATGCAATGTCTGCATTGCCCCGCCATTCAAAAACTTCAAGGCTTTAATGGTATCAGAAATTCGCGTCTTCTTTTTTTCTAACGGAAGTGAATATGTTTTTTCATCTTTTTTTAATCCATTTTTTTCATATTTTTCTGCAAGGTCTTTTGACAAGTTTTTGCTACCAGGTTTATCAATTGTTGTGAATTTCCCTACGGAATCAATATCCAGCGCAAAAATACCTTTAAAGATATTGCTATAAAATTGATGAGTAAAAAGTATTGGATCAGTTTCAAGTTTTCTCACTAATACACCAAAATCTGAAGTAGGTCGTATTGGAAATCCAATTAAAGGCGAGCATTTTAATGGAGATACCCTTGTCACGGTTACATTTTCCATCTTTGGCTTATCACTTTTATCCTTCTCTCCCGTATCAATTTTTCTGGCACTCATATACCCAAAAATATCATCATCATCGTATTCCAGCGGATCACCTTTAGTAACAGCTTGATTTTTTCCAATTTTTTCCACAGGTGAGCATTTCCATCCAAATTTATTTTCTAAAACCATTCTCCACCAGTATCTTAACGCTTGTGCTGAAACGTATGGCCTCATTCCTTCTGGAGATTGAATTACTTTGGTTGCTACTTCATTCTCGTTCGCTGCTCCCTGATCTATTCCTCGATTATTCAGCGCCGAAAAAGGCGCATCAATTAAGTAAGTTCCTATTATAGTTTTCATTCTTCATCACCTATTGATTTTTCTTGTTCGACATCATCAATTACTCCACTCGATAGCATATTATGCAATTTTTCGTATAACCTTATAATTATCAAATCCTGAACTTCTTTCCAATTGGAATAATCTTCCGGGATGATTGCTGAGATATAATCTTCATAAGTTATCATAGGTTGCTCCTTACCTAATTTTTGCCAATCCCTGAAAACTAATCTCAATTGATTTCTAAAAGTTGGAAAATCTCTGGCTGAAATAATATCATTAACTCTCTTTTTATTATTATTCTCTTCGATGCAGATGGCGATTTTATCAGCCAGATTTTTGATACCCTCAATTCTCTGTTTATTCATATTTCTCACTAACTCCATATAGGACTCAACTATAATCCATGGTAATGTTGGTTTCTTTTCGTTATCATCTCTGAAAGCCCATAATATGCTTTCATTTTTTAATAAAGAATCATGAATCCTATTATAACTGACTTTCCAGACTGGAAAATCACTTTTTGCATCAGATTTCGCATAATGTTTTGAAAGTAAATCATACCAATTTTTTTTATATTGAGGACTTGTCATCACATTGATAACAAATCTGAATATATTATTCGGTATTTTATGTATTGTAACTCCGGCCGGATTTTGATTGTAATTATCAACGCGATATATTACAATTTCTTCGTTTTGTTTTAAAAGTCCCAACTTTTTATATTTTGTAGAGGTTTTATATGCTAAATGAAACAAGGCATTTTGTGTTGATTTAAAACCTTCATCAAATATGCCAGAAACGTCTTTGGATTTATAACCACCCAGTAATTTTTTTTGAGTAATATATCCTATACATTCTTCTCCAAATGTTTTCATAACGTCCGTATTGTTACAGCTTATGCAACTTGGTTTTCCACCAGTTTTATAAAATAGAATAGGTGCAAATTGAATTGCCAAAGCGCATTTTGCACAAATATCAATGCCATTTTTAAATGATGGGGAAAAATTAGTAAAATCAGATGAACCGACTAAAGGTATTTGTGTTTTGACGAAAGGTTTATTATCTTTCCTCTTGTATGCATGTTTCCCACAAAAAATACAATAATCCCCATCATTTTCAGATTTATCTAAACCTTCTATTAATTCATATAGAAACTCTTTGGACTTTCCTTCTCTATCATAATTCTTGGCATATTGAACATAAGTGCTATTTGGAAATATGGATAAAATATCTTTTGACCAAGCAGGTGTTAGATAAAGCTCAATAAGTTCATCTGTAATCTTTTTTAATTCTTCTTTTGAACAGTCATTTATTTCTTTATTTCCCAATAATTTAATTGCGAGCAAACCGGAATCAACGATTGGATCCCCAACAAATTCATTTCTCATTTCGATATCGTTATTCATCACTTCCCCTCCCCCATCCTCCTCTCCCCCCTTATCCCCTCCGCCAGTTCATCCAGAAACTCCGGCGGCATCCCCGCACTTATCAAAAGCCCCAGCATCGAAGTTGCCCCCCGGAGATAGCTCTGTTTCGCAAGCCTTTCATTATCAAAATGCTCTATACCGTATTCCAGCACTTTATTCCAGTAGCCATCGAAGGTAAGATCCATCAACAGCATTGATACCTCATCGCATCCGGGCAAATGCTGCGCTATATCCTCAGGGCTCATCTTCAGTTCCTCAGGCTCATAGCCTTCAGCCATGAGATCAGTACATTGCGCGCAGAAATGCCGCTCCGCCCCCAGCATCGATTCCGGGCAGTCCATGTCCATGCCGCAGATAGAGCATGCTACTGTCAACATTTTTGTGCTCTTTGCTTTTCCACCTCTTTTCTCCACCATCATCAACACTTTAAATTAACTGCGAGGTTATAAAACTTTGTGGAGCGGGGTGAAACTATTTTCCCGCACATCTCTTAGTTTGGCTTTCTTGCAGGTAATCGGAATGTAGAGCCCAATTAATAAATCTGCGTTCATCTGCGTTTATCTGCGGTTAAATTTTTCATATGTTGACCCTGATCCACAACATCCACACATCCGAACCCCATCGCATTCTTCTCCCCAAGCCCTGCATCGTAAGCGAACTTCAAAAGCTCAGGACTTGCCTGGATTCGCAGACTCATGAGATTGCATCGCCTATAGCCTTCTGATATTTTGATGCGCTTTGGCTTGATGCCCTCAGTTTCAATTACATCGAAATGATCAAGGGGTGCTTTGCCATAAAATTCAGTGAAGCGTTCTGTCAGGTTCTTGTGGAGGTTCTCGTAGAACTTCGGCTCAGTAGGATAGAGATCGACCTCTTTCAAACTTTCATTCTCTTTACGCATGGTCTTGACATAGATTGGAGATACGGTCTTGAACCAGCACTCGTCGCCTAAAGATGGTTCTTTCAGTATTTCGATGCGCTCAATTACGAAATTTGCTCTGCCGTCTGGTCCATCTAAATAGAATTCTGAGTGTTGGAGAAGACCTTCGGTAAAACTCTTGATGAATCTGTCATCAGGTGAGGACAGGATAAAATATGCCCTCTCAAAACAAAGACCTGATTTACAGGTTTTTCTATTCATCAACACAAGATTGGAGAATGTATAGAACTTGAATCCCTGATGAGCATGAGTTTCGTTAGCCAGCTTGACATCCGCGCCGGCAAGTTTGAAATAGAGCATTGATGCCAGACCATACTGATAATCGAAATTAACAGGAAGGTTTGAGATGTTTCTGACTGTTATTTTACTTCTCAATTAGATTCTCCTTAGTTTTCTTATTTTCTCAATTCCACCTTCAACTTTAGCGAGGCGCTCATAGAAAGTATTTGCCATGATTATCTGCGCGTCTATCAGAGGTCCAACCTCCCTGATCCAGATTGAGCGAGGATGTGTTTTTATAAATTTGGCCCATCGCTCGATATGCTCGGTATGAGTCCTGTCTTTCATGATAACCGCAACCTTCGTCCGCTCTTTTATTTCTCTGCTTATTCAGGTTATTTAGTATATTTACGAGATGATATGCCTTGTTACATGCTGAGGGCTTCAAAAACACCATGAATATGCGAACAGGAGCGCAGGATTCAGAGCGGCGCCATGCTGGAGAGCGGGGTGATCTGCGGAGCTTGATTTTTGGTGGGAGGTGTGGCTCCGTGCAAGAATCAGGAGGCTTCACCGCAAAGTGCGCAGAGTCCGCAACGGCTGCGCGGGGGGTCGAGTGTCGGGGGCGGCGGTTCAAATCTCGATCGGTGCATGCTACTTGCTTTCCATCCCTAATCTAAGACAGGTCTGGTAATATACCCACATCGCATGCGATTTCAAAAAATAATATATCTCTGAAGAAATTCCCTCACTTCTGATCTTTTTTATCAGAGCTGGAATATCAAGTTCTACAGGGCAATTATCTTTGCACTTACCGCATGTGAGACAGAGTTCCAGCTTCTCGTTCTTTTCGTTATTGCAGAGGGAATAATATGCGATCCCTTTCCCTCCGAGGTAATTATCCAGAGCGAATTCATTGCCAACAGTATTATACATCGGGCAGCAGAGCAGGCAATTCCCGCATCCCACGCACTGGAGAAGTTCCTTGAACCCTTTCGCCGCAAGCTCGCTCCTTTTATTATCCAGCAGCACCACGACGACCTCAGAAGGATAATGAACGCCTTTTATGAATTTCTTCTCCACATCCGCGGTCTTGCTGACCCCGCTTATCACCTCAACGAAAGAAGGGATGGTCGAACCCGTGGCATTGTAGCATAAAATTTTCAGCATGTTCATCGCCGATTCGATATCGGGATATATCTTATCTATCGAGGTCACAACTATATGCTTTTCTTTTCTCATGACCTCGTAGATATTCCCCTCATTATGGGTCAGCACGATGGACCCTTCCTCGGCTGTTATGGCATTGGCCCCGGTGATGCCGATCTTTGCCTTCCCGATGTTCAGGATCACATCCTCCCTGACTATTCTCACAATGTCTTCCGGAGTTTCCTTTATAGACGTACCATAGTGTTTTGAAAGTCCATGTGCTATTTCTTTAGCCGAAAGGTGAGTTACAGGGCCCGTAGGATGGGAAGGTTTCGCATGTAGCAGCTGCAAGATCCGATCTCCGATATCGGTCTCAACCACGGTCAATCCTTTTTTCTCAAGAGCTTTGGTCAATTCTATTTCTTTGGTGACATTGGATTTGGACTTTACAACGAGTTTTTCCTTTCCTATCTCATCGAGGATTACGTTTATAGCCTCATTTTTTTCCTTTACATAATGAACTGTTATGCCGTTTTTCCTGAGCTTGTCGATAGTCCTCGCAAGAAGCTCTTCATTCCCGACGCAGAACTCCCTGTCAGCTTTGAGCCTCTTTTTCCTCCCCTTAAAGTCTCTGGGCACATTCTGTGCCTGCCTTTCTTTCACCGACTTAAAGGCTTTCCTAAGAGCGATGACTTCTTCAAAGTTCATACTGAATTCACTTGGTAATTGAATTGTACTTAATCCTGTTTCGCACTATATAGATTTTCTCGGTGAATAAAATCTGAATTGGGTTACGGATTATCTGTCAAGTTTTCATTCATTTAATGATCTTTCTAAGAAGGCTGGGAGTCATAAAAGTGGTGATCAGGCACATCGCCACAAGCATGGCATAAACACTCTGGCTTACAAGCCCGTTTTTGAGTCCGATTTCCAGAATCACAAGCCCCATCAGTCCCCGGGCGTTCATTCCAATACCTACCGCAGCGGCGTCCCTGATCTTCATATTGGCGAGCAGACCACCGATGAATGCCCCGCCGCTTTTCCCTACCATCGCAAATAATAATGAATTCATGAAAAAGAATAACTGGTAGAGATTTTGAGATGTGAATGGATTGGTGTAGTCAAAAACCGATTTCACGTTCATCAGCAATCCCATGTACGCAAAGAAAATTGGTGAAAATATCCCGAACGTAACGGAGGATATGACATCGTGAGCATGCCTATACGCTTTCTCACCGATCGTTGAACCTTTTATAAGAGTTCCTGCATAAAAGATTCCAATGATGAAAGTAATTCCCAGCATTCCTCCAAGGTATCCAATAAAGATACCGAAGACGAGGATATAAAAAAATTGCGATTCCTTGGTTAATTTGCCCAGGGACCTGATGATATACGGTACCTGATCTCCACTTTTCATGGTCAGGAATCTATTTAAAATATAGACCACTGATAAGAATAGTATTATTTTTATTAGCGTTGTGAATATAAAACCAATTTCCAGATTCTTGATACCACTTTCCACAATGAATAGGACAAGAACAAATAGGAAAATACTGAAAATATCATCGAGTATTGCTGAAGCCACGATGATTTTCCCTGTGGGCGAATCCAATTTCCCAAGATCCATCAATATCTTTACACCAATGGGCAGAGCAGTAAGAGAGAATACGATGCCGATGAATAACGAACCTATAAAATCCATATTATAGATTTTCCCCACAGCAAAACCAGAAATAATGGCCAGATTATTCCCCATAAAAGCAACAAAAAAGGCGGGGCGATAATACTCCTTCATGCTCGCCAGGGACATCTGCATTCCTGCGAACAATACGAGAAAGAAAACCCCGAGGTCTGCCAGGGCATCCAACCCGTTTGCCTGCGGACTTACGAGATTGAGGATAGATGGACCAAGTGCAATCCCTGCGACCACCTCTCCGATGATAACAGGCTGGTTGAAGTGCGCAAAGATCCCACTGAATATCTTTGCTAACACTATAATTATGAGTATAGTTATTATGATGTCCATTGTAAGCTTATTATATCCTTTCATTATATTATTATTATCCATCCCGGTCGCCCCCCGGGCATGGCGGGATTTTCCAACGCGCCAGTAACATAAATTATATATCTCCGCAGGGTATTCCACCGGCTGCAATGGGAGTTAAAGAAAACGCGATAAAACAGTTCGGGAAGAGAGCCGAAGCATATTCAAAAGGGAACATTTTTGTGGACGGGGTTCATCTCTCCGAGGTGGTCAAAAGAAGCGGGGTAAAGAAGAACCACATAGTTCTCGACATCGCTACAGGCTCAGGATTCCTGGCGTTTGAGTATGCCAAAATAGCGAACACTGCGATAGGCTGTGATCTTACGCGCAATATGCTGCTCTTTGCCCTTGAAAAGCAAGAAATTTATGGACTTGAGAATACCGGATTTCTTCTTTCTGACGTTGAATCTCTGCCTTTTCCCGACAGGTCATTCGATATCGTATCATGCAGATTTGCATTCCATCATTTTCCCGACCCAAAGAAAGCTCTTTCCGAAATGAAACGCGTAACCAAAGGACGAATCGTGCTTGTAGATGGCGTTTCATCTGAAAACCCAGGGAAAAGCCAGTTTCACAACAGGATCGAAAAGATGCGCGACCCATCCCATGTCCGGATATATCCTTTGAGCGAAATGAAAAATATGTTCAATGATATCGGAGCGGATATCATCGATCTGACACACTGGGATATACCTCAGGATTTCGATGAGTGGATCAGAAGGGCAGGGACTGATGAAACAAAAACAAACCTTATTGAGGATTTAATGAGGCAGAGCGCGATAGATGATGCCACAGGTCTCGGAGTAAACCTCAAAGACGGGAAGCTTGGGTTTGCATATGACACTGTCATCCTGGTCGCAGAAGTTGTAAAATACGGATAGGATATGCAGCCTTTCGCAATCATTTCATTAATTTTTTCTCGATAATTCCGGGCCATATCGATGCCGACACGATCATGGAAAGAATGAATACATACACCATTCCCGCATACACATCAACTCTTGTGTACACATTGGGACTGGTGCTGATCTTCGTCAAGGAAAGACCAAAGAACAGGAGCACAACTATTATTGAGGTAACAAGGCTTGCAAGCACGCTGTAATACCCGAGCTTTTTATCCATTTTTTCACTCCTTTAACCTGATCCGTTTCATGCGAAGGGTATTAATCGTCACGGTGACAGAGCTGGCGGCCATGGCTGCTGCCGCAATTGCCGGATTGAGCAGGAACGGCGGGTTCGTGAATGGATACAGGATACCGGCAGCAATGGGTATCCCCACCGAGTTATAGAAGAATGCCCAGAAGAGGTTCTGCTTTATCTTATTCAGCGTGAGTCTGCTAAGGCGTATGGCTTTTGCCACATCGCGCACGTCGTTCTTTATCAGCACGATCTGGGCTGATTCGATGGCAACATCGGTGCCGCTTCCAATGGCTATGCCAACGTCCGATTGCGTAAGTGCGGGTGCATCGTTGATACCGTCGCCCACCATCGCCACGTTCCTGCCCTCTGCCTGCAGTTTCTTTATTTCCGCTGCCTTATCCTCAGGAAGGACTTCTGATAATACTTTATCGATGCCCACCTGTTTTGCGATAGCATCGGCTGTCCTCCTGTTATCGCCTGTTATCATGGCCACAGAAAAACCCATCTCATGCAGTTCATGCACAGCGTCCGCAGAATTCTCTTTCAGGGTGTCTGCAACTGCTATTATTCCGGCAATCTCATTATCTTGCGCCACAAGCACGGCCGTCTTGCCGTTGTGTTCGAGTTCTTCCAGCTTGCCGGCGAAGTGAGCGGTATCCATGTCGTTCTCTACCATCAGCTTCCGGGTCCCGATTAGTATCCTTTTACCGCCGTATCTCGCCTCGACACCCCGGCCGGGGATCGCCCTGAACCCATTTGCATCCGGCACGTCTATTCCGCGCGCCTTCGCACCTTTAAGTATGGCCTCTCCGAGCGGATGTTCAGACCCCTTCTCAGCTATTGCTGCAAGCTTCAGGACTTCATTCTCATCGCCTTTGATGGCTATCACATCCGTCAGCGCAGGCTCGCCTTTTGTCAACGTGCCTGTCTTATCGAACACAATGGTATCCAGCTTCTGCGCCTTTTCAAGCACCTCGCCGCCCTTAATGAGTATGCCATTCTCAGCCCCTTTACCTGTGCCCACCATGATCGCAATGGGTGTAGCGAGTCCTACCGCGCACGGACAGGATATGATGAGCACCGTTATTGATATTAACAGCGAGAAAAGAAGCGGGGAAGTGGGCCCCATGTTCATTGCCAGAGATGTGGACAGCACATTGAAGCGCTCAAATCCTATGAAGAACCAGAAGAAAAAGACAACGAGAGCTATAACGTGTACTGCAAGTATAAAATGTCCTGCAACTATGTCTGCTAGCTTCTGGATGGGCGCCTTTTGTGTCTGTGCATCCTCGACCAGCTTGATTATCTGGGCAAGAGCGGTGTCCGAACCAACTTTAGTGGCTTTGAACTTTATCATGCCGGTCTTGTTCATTGTGGCGCCTATTACTTCCGAACCCACGGGTTTCTCAACCGGTATGCTCTCTCCCGTGATCATGGATTCATCGACGGCTGAAAGACCTTCGACTACCTTGCCGTCCACTGGTATTTTCTCGCCTGGACGGACGACCACGATATCATTGACCTTGACGTCCTCAACAGGGATATCCTTCTCTTCCCCGTTCACGATTATGCGCGCTGTTTTTGCCGCAAGCCCCATGAGCTTCCTGATAGCTTCCGAGGTCTTTCCCTTTGTGAGCGCCTCAAGATAACGACCGAGCACGATGAACATAATAAGCAGTGCTGCTGTGTCGTAGTAGGTGTGCTTATAAGCCGCGCCAAGATCAAGGAAAGTGGCGGCAACGCTGATGGCATAAGCGGCTCCTGTTCCTGTGGCGATCAGGAGGTTCATATCCGTCATGCCGTGTCTCAATCCTTTATACGTCCCTTCGAAGAACTGCCGCCCGGGGAACATCATCACCATAGTTGCAAGGATGAAAAGCACATAATCATTTTTCAGGATGTCAGGCACAAAAGTCCATCCGAGATTGCGCCCCATGTCGCCCAGTGAGATAGGGACTGCAAGCAGGAGTGCTATGATAAAATTAGTTCTCTGCCGCTTTATGTCCTCTTCGCGCGCCCTCTGCTCCCTGTCCGCATCTGACCTCTCCAATTTCTCAGAAGCCGAATAACCCACACTCTCGATTACTTTTTTAATATCTGAAACAGAGATGAGTTCCTGGTCATATGAAATCTTTGCCCGTTCAAGCGGGAAACTCACATTCGCGGAAACCACCCCGTTTGTTTTCTTAAGCGCGTTCTCGATATTGATAGCACAGGAGGCGCAGTGCATCCCACCGACTTTCAGTGTTATATCGCTTTTGGCAACTCCATATCCCAGTGAGGTTATGGTGTTCTCGAAAACTGCTGGGTTCACCTTTGATGAATCGTACTCGATTCCGGCTTTCTCGAATGAGAAATTAACAGATGCATTTACCACTCCTTCTATCTTATTAAGCGCCTTCTCGATGTTCTGGGCACAGGAAGCGCATGTCATCCCTGTGATCTTGATGGAGCTTTTTCTAAAGCCTCCCTCCCCCTTTGGTTTCTCTTCAGCTTCAGACTGTATCACAGGCTGCCTGGCGGGGAGCGGGCAGGCTTCTTCTTCATCTATTACCTCATAACCCGATGCTCTGATAGCGCTATGTATTACTTCAAGGTCCGTGACTTTTGTGTCATAGGAAACTCTTACTTCGCCTTTTTTATGATCTGCCCGGGCTTTCGTCACTCCTTTAACACTCATTGCAGCTTCAGTAACTGTTTTTTCACAGTGGCCGCACATCATGCCCTTGATTTTAACGGTAACGTCTTCCAATGATATCTCCGGACTTTATTTTGAATAATATAGTATATAGTTACTTATGCTGGTTCCGGTTAAAAAAATGAAAATTAATGATCCAAAAATCTGAGTTATTAAAGAAAAAGAATGCAGAATTTTAGATAAAATTACTCATGTTACCTTCGAGGATTAAGTTTATCAATATTCAGAATTAATGTTCCTGTGGTGAGAATATGGTTAGTAATGACAAAATCGATGAAATGAAATTCTATCCGGTCAGGATATCAAAGGAAAAAGAGATGACTGGAACCATTGAAAAAAGGCTAGCATGGCCAATGTTTGCAATACTGGCGTTTCTAGCATTAGGAGCTGTCGTGAGTGCCTCTCCTGCCATGGCAGGGAAGCAGTATCAGCAGACAAATCTTGTTTCTGATGTCCCTGGAATGGCACAAATTACCGATCCAAATCTCGTGAACTCCTGGGGCATTGTGCACGGCCCAACGACGCCATGGTGGGTAGCAGATAACGGTATGGGAGTTTCAACTCTGTATAATGGAACAGGTGTACCTTCCTCACTGATCGTTACGATACCTCCGCCTCCGGGTGGGAGCAGCCCTTCTACCCCAACGGGAATCGTTTTCAATGGCCTTCCTGAATTCAACGTTACGCCCGGTAATCCGGCACGGTTCATCTTTGTAACGGAAGACGGGACAATCTCGGCCTGGAACCCTGCCGTTGATCCCAACAACGCAACGCTCATGATGGACAACTCACCCGGCGCAGTTTATAAAGGTGCAGCGATTGCCCGGAACGGCAACCAGGACTTCCTCTATGTCGCGAACTTCCGCGGCGGCAGCGTGGACGTTTTTGACACAGACTTCAACCCGGTCATGATGGCTGCCGGCGCCTTCACCGACAAGAAAATTCCTAGAGGGTTTGCCCCCTTCAATGTGCAGAACGTCAACGGAGAGTTATTCGTGACCTTTGCGAAGCAGGATGCACAGAAGCACGACAACCTGGACGGTCCGGGTCTTGGCTTTGTGG
Source organism: Candidatus Methanoperedens sp. (assembly GCA_027460535.1). NCBI lineage: Archaea > Methanobacteriati > Methanobacteriota > Methanomicrobia > Methanosarcinales > Candidatus Methanoperedentaceae > Candidatus Methanoperedens > Candidatus Methanoperedens sp. The sequence goes on along the minus strand of JAPZAR010000030.1, from coordinate 8,283 downwards.
ATTGCTTCGATCCAAATGGGAAACTGATGATGCGCCTGGAACATGGGAAATGGATGGATGCACCATGGGGAATAGCGCTCGCACCATCTGATTTCGGCAAGTTCAGCGATGATTTGCTGGTGGGTAATTTCGGAAGCGGCCAGATAGCAGCTTTTGAGCACGAGAATGGAAATTTCAAAGGTTTGCTGAGTGGAGATCATGGAAAGCCTATCAGCATCGACGGGCTCTGGGGACTGGGCTTCGGCAACGGCGCGAGGGCAGGACCTGTTAATACACTCTTCTTTGCCGCGGGAATCAAGAAGGAGCAGCATGGGTTGTTCGGCACCATTACACCGATTTCTCATAAAGACAAAAAGGATAAGGACTGAAATTCTGAAAAGGGGAGTTGAACTCCCCATTCAATTCTATGTCTTATGAAATAATTCACAAAAATTCAATAAGTTAAGAGTGGATTATGACCATCCAAGTGCTTTATGAAAAAAATCAGACATTAAGCCTGTGAAGTAACCCGGCCAGAAAAAAGAATAACATAAATATTCTTTATATATTTGGTAAATCCATTTTTTGATGTCAATGAAATAAACGATATTCGGTATTGCTAAAATCCCAACTTCTCATTTACAAAAATGAGAGTCACTTTTCGGCTTGGATTCGTTTCCTTCTCAAATAGCAAAAATTTTCCTAATGTGCTTCCCGGATATCCGACGCTTTTCATTCTTTTGTCTTCCAGGGGGAAACAATACTCACGGAGGCGCTTGAAACCCTCTTCCACTGCGGGCACTATTTTTTGCGTCCCCGCTATCCAGATAACATTATCAGATGAGAAGGAGTATGCGGGAATTGAGCTGCCGCTGGCGTTCACTACCAGAACTTCCCCTGTCTCCACAACCGCATGCACGCTGCCGATCATGTATTCTGCGGTCACACTTTTCTTTCGAAGCTCCATCTGTTTGGCAGGGTCTTTTTCTGCCAGTATTGCATCTTTCAGGTTTTTCCAGGGATGTCTTCCTGATTTGAGCATTTCCGTAAAGCCAATCTGGTCAAGAGTTGTCGAGCCGCCCGTCATTACCTCCGCGCCTGCCGGGATCATTTTTTTTAATCTATTGAGTGCATCTTCTTTCTTATTCAAAAATTCAGCATTGATGCCACGCGGTCTCAAAGCCTTAATTGTTTTATCAACTGTTTCTTTTGATGCTAATGTATCATATTCCATATTCTTTCCCCCGTTTGAAGTATCTTGACACCATTAAGCGTATGCCAACGATTACTTTCGCAATCGAGCTAACCTTTCAGTCTGGCATATTCCTTTTTCATGCACCTGTCCATGACGACCTCGATACCCGCTTTCCTTGCCTTCGCAGCAGCCTCCTCGTTCACGATGCCTTCCTGCATCCAGACTACTTTTGCTCTTATTGCTATCGCCTCATCCACGATAGGCGGCACTGCCTCCGAGCGCCTGAAGATATCCACCACATCCACTTTAACAGGTATCGATCGAAGATCTGGAAAGCATTGTTTGCCTTCCCACTCTTGCAGCTTGGGATTGACAGGGATGATGTTAAAACCATGCCTGGCAAGGAAGGTTGCCACGAAATAGCTCGGCCTTTCCGGGTCATCCGAAATGCCTACCACTGCTATGTTCTTATAATTAAGGATCGTCTCAATGCTCATATCACGTTATATTTTCCAGGGCTTTAAGTTCATTATTCAGGGCTCTTCGCAGCCTGATAAGATTTAAAATATAAGCGATCAGTACAACCCACACAATTATAAATGCAGCCTGTAAGTAACTCATGATAGCCAGTTCTATTCGCTTATTACATAAAGGTACGTAAATCTATCGGTTAATAACAAAAATGTATGTAAATCTATCGCTTAATAACCTTTTTCGGCTTTAATTTTACGTGGCAAAGTGAGATAATTCTGGGTATCTCTATCGAAAACCAATAAGGTCCCTCGTGCAGGGAAGATAATTGTGATTATCTTTGGGATGCTTTGGGGATCTGGTTTCATGTGAAAAGAAGTTAAACGAGAAGGGAAAAAAGAATGGTTACAAAAAGAGGACTTGAAATGGTTACTGACAACGAGAAAAGAATATATAAGGTGCTACTATCTGCATCTTGCTGTCGATAATATATGCGAGAATAAGGATCGGATAAAAGGCGGTAAAGACAATTGCATAAATATCTGGGGTAAAAACCGTGCAGTTATTGTTCCGGGAAAAGAACCCCATCTGAAAGATGTGTCAGGATTTTTGAGAAATAATAGCGAAAAAATCAGACAGATTATTTTTCCTGAATATGATAGTGGATGAATACTTTTAAAATATCATTTATAAAGCCTTAGTTGATTAAACACCTTTCTAATGACCAGTAAAATCATAGAAGAAACTGACCTTGGAAACAAAAGAAGTAATCTGGCTCTTCATTTACAGGGTCTTCCCTTGCCTTTCCTTTTCTTGTGACGGTTTAGTACGCATGTAATCAGGCGATAATCTACAAACAAGTGATAGAGGATAGCCAGGCTTTCACACTTTCTGCACCAAACATTGTTTCAAACTCCGCTTCCCTTATATAATTAATCTTCCAACCTTTGCTGAACTCGGCCCGTATCTCAGCCTGAGTTACCCTCCTTGGCCCGTAGGATCCCGGCTCATGCTCACTGAAACAGAGCATGAAATACTGGCCACCGGGATAGAGCACCGAAGATAAACTTGCAGCATAAATCGGGCGCTCCTCATCCGAGAACACATGAAACAGGCCGCAGTCGATTATGGTATCGAACTTATTCTGAAGTAAATGAAGTTTAAGAGCGTCGAAAACGAGAAAGTTTATCGTTAAGCCGCGTTTTTTGGCCTTCTCTTTTGCTTTTTTGATGGCAGAAGGCGCTGCATCTATGCCCCAAACTTCAAAACCCAGACCGGCAAGATATAAAGCATTCTCTCCCGTTCCACATCCCGCATCAAGCACTTTTCCGCTTATTTCTCCTTCTTCCGCAAGCTGGATGGTTTCCTTCTGTGGGCGCCCGATATCCCACGGCGGAGTGCCCTTGTATGCAGAATCAAAAAAATTCATGATTGTCACTCTATCAATCCCATGGTTATTACTTCTTGCCTATGTAGTAAAGCCGATTAAAATCTACCCTTCCCCCTGTTGACTGCCTTTCGATTTCTTCCTTTATGCTGTTATTGAAAGCTGCGATATAGTCATCATCAATCTCAATATCATGATATTTTTTTCCTGTTACCTGTTCGATCGCTTTAAGATATACTGATTCCAGAATCATGCCAGCGTAACTTTTAAGTAACGCAAAACTTACGATATAATAGGACAAATGAAAAAGAAAATTATATTAACAATATTTTTGGTGTATATTTCTATTCTTGTAATAAATAACGTCCATGCACTTGAAAATGGTTTCACAAATCCATTGGTAATGTATAGAATTCCAGATAATGGAGAAGAAGGGATTCTTAGCGCCCGTGTTATTGTCACAAATGGAACAGGACATATTTTTGTAGATACCAGTCCTTATACAAAAGTAGATCTTCTTACACGAGGTATATCAATTTTAGTAGTCATTGCGACTCGCATAGCCCCAATTTTAGTGGTTATCGTAGCTTTCATAGCCCTCCTCCAGAGGGCCAATAAGCACAAGATTGAGTTCATTAAAGAGAAGTTCTACGAGCCCACAAAAAAACCTGTGGATAGCGATTGGGGAATAAGGATTTTCTACCCTAATAGACCTATTGAGAAGTGTATCATTTTGTATAACAACACTCCCCTCCCATGGTGGGATAACGACAAACCCTATTATGAAAAAAGAATTGAACCAAATAGTAGCGGGATTGTGCGGGTTCCAAAAGTGATTCAGAAGGATGGTGCAAAAGTTAGATTTAAAAACGGTAAGAAGACCCTGTTGAAGGTCAAATTTGAGCATCTAACAAATGCGAAGCCCTATGAACCAATTACCGATTAACCCCGCCAAACATCTTTACTCAGGTGCATGCAAGATACTTCGGGTACAGGGCGTCCTAGATGCAGGTGAAAACACCAGGTTCCACACTTTAACCCGTCTGAATCACTCATTTTTTATTCTTTCCCGGATATGCTGACGCTGAACGAACGCCCGATTTCACCCACATCTTTGACATCTTATTAAACGTGTCAGCGTACATCTTAGCCATGACCTTTACTGACTCCATGATATCTTTCATAGGGCCACCTACTGTCGGCATGTCCTCAAAAAAGCTATCGAAAGCCTTTCCATACATCTTTACCCATAGATTATAGAATTCTTTATATGCCTCTGGATCAGAGGTTTGTTTCGACAGCTCCTTAGCCTTTTCTGACATTTTTTCAAGTGCAGCTATCCAGGACTTGTATATGTTCACATAAATATTGGTGCTCTGAACAAAATGCTCAAACATTTCTTTAGTAGGTTCCATGGACTGGATATGCTTTCCATAGATTTCCTGATATGTATCCACCCATAAGGTATAAAATTCCTTATAGGCTTCGGGGCCTGTATCTCCCCGAGAGATTTCTGCCATTTTCTCGGAAAGTTTCAGCATGGATTCATTCAATGGCTGCGCGTATGATTTCTTCCATAGTTTTGACATCTGCAAAAAGCTCCTTGAGTAGATATCTGGTATGCCCATGTAATTTCCAAATATCTCTTTTGTACTTTCTTGAGCAGGTAGTTCTAAAAGCTCATCGAATATTTTTTCATAAGACTTCATCCACATATCATAGCATTCTTTATGCTTTGCCGGATCTGGTTCGCCCTGGAGTATCTCTTTTGTCTTCCGGGAATTCTCTTCTAACTCAGCAATCCAGGATCTGTAGAGTTTATTGGATTCCTCTGCGCTTAAGAGGAATTTTTCAAGCGTTTCTTTATTGGAATTCAGTGTTGGGATTGGATAAAATTTACCAAAGGTATTCTGGTATGTTTTAATCCATTCATCATAGAATTCTTTGTATTTCTGTGGAGTAGCTTCTTTTGAGAGAAGAGATGTCTTCTCAAGCATCTCCCCTGTGGATTCAATCCATGGCTTGTATAGATTTAGGTAGGAATCCTCCCACATTTTTGATACTGCTGTATAACTGTCAACCCATGTCTTGAAAATATCCTTCTTTTCCACGCTGTCTTCTTTTAGTCCTTCTTTTCTTCCTTCACTTTTCTTGACCATATTATATCACTCTTTTTATTTTTCATACCATAAGCTATTGCAAACGTTTTTATAAATTTATTCTTCGGAAATCACTTAAGTGATTCGATGAACTCGTCGATAGGTATCGCTTTATATGTCGCTGTTTTGATGCTGCCACGTGATGCAATTTCAACAATTGCCTTGGCGATCGTAGTTTCATCATCGGCTTCCACGATGGTCAAAAAGTCAAAATTTCCTAAGATAGCGTACTGATCTAGCACTTTTACATCCATGTCTTTGAGCTCGGCATTGACTTCTTTCACTCTGCCGGGATTCTTCTTGAGAGTCTTAGCACCTTCATCTGTCAGGTTAGAGATTATGATATATCTTGCCATAATTTATACCCCCATTCCCATAATTTGAAACACACAAATTATTTTATTTTAAGATGTTGCTATTTCAATAAATTTTCTGCAATTATTACTGCATACCAGTAATTGTTCACCTTTTTTTATTTCAGACCCTTGCGCTTCATCTATATCAACCACCGCACCGCAACATACTGTCCCTGCATTCCAACCAAATTCTACTTTTATATTGTCGGTTATCTCACTATCAGTTTTGCCATGCATTTCTTCCAGCAATTCATCTATATTTAATAGATACCTTTCTCTTTCCCGATATATCTCCGCGAACGTATCTACAAATTCTCCCATTACTTCACTTACCTCCCGTTATCCATAATAATATAGGCTTTCTTAAATGATAAGACTTTCGGTGAGAGCCGGCGCATTGTAGATTTGATTTAAATATCCCCTCACTCTGAGATTCTTACTCACATAAGGCGCTCCCATCCCCTATTTTATTTCCCTCTTCAGGTGTTCAGGGATGCTATTTATTCCGACATCCAGAAAACCCCCGACTATTACGGAGGTTGCCTTCCCGCTATCTTGCCATCAGATACTGAATTTCTTCCTCCGCAATCTTGCCGACCGCTATCTCATGGGACATATCAATATTATTAACCTTCCCTTCAAGTTCAGGAATTGCATGAATACTTCCCTTTTCTGAGAGTATAATTCCTCTGCACTTATCGGCTCACCGCCAAGTGCGATCTGCCAGTCATACTTTATAATCGAATCAAAACCGAATATTCCTCTGCCGGTCTTGAGATCGCGCTTTGGTTTTCAATACTCCTATCCTGAGTTGTTTAAAAATCATAGGGCTTAACCAGATATTCCCTCAGTTTAATGTCAAAAAATTTATTTGAGGAATTTGCCGAAATTACGGCAGCAGTATCTGCTCCCCTGCCTGTTCCAGCTACTGCAATAACATCTGAGAATGGAATCAATCCAGCATCCGCACTCATAGCCACAATCTCAACTACAACTTTTGTTCCCTGACCAAAGATTCTCAGGGCATCAGCCACTATCTGTTCATAAGACTGATTGCCTCTTTCCTTAAGTGCAGTACCAAGACCTCTTAAAACCATTGTTCCAGTGTGAACCTTTCCACCCATATTCTCGATTTTCTTTTTTATTTCCTGGTCAAAAGTTTGAAGATCCGGCTCTCTAATGCCTGTATTATGCGTAACCACAACAAGTTTTATTCCTGTGCCTTTCAACATCTCAGCAGCAGCAAGTGCTGTATCTCCAAATGTTGATGCTACAACTATGTGATTTATTCCACGCTTTAATGCCTCTTCTTTAGCAATTTGCAAAGTTCTTTGGGTATTCTCTTTACCTGCTTTTTCAAAATACATCTTGTTCACCTTTTTCAAAGCATGACCTTAATTTCAATGTATAGGATGTAATTTCTGCCAGATTACTTGAATTTTGCCATTATATCAGCGAGATCATAGGCACGATTAAACTTATTTAATATGCTTTGTATCGCTACTTATAGAAATAATTCATTTAATATTGATTCTGGCTTTGTCTCCCACATTTATCTTATGCCTTTATGCTTATTCATTCACAGTTACGCCACTTCTTGAGCCGATGGATGCTGTGGTTTTATCGATAAGAACAATAAAATTTCGATTAAAACATCCATTAGAAAAAAAAGAAATGAAAAATTTTCAGGCTAACCATTTTTCCCCAAACTTATTATGATGCGTGAAAGACCCTATATCCCGTCTTACCCTCAGATATTTTGTTTCTGAAACAGGATAGCCTAATTTGCATGCAAATCCAAGTTCCATAAATTCAGGAATATTAAGTATCCTCTTTAATTCTTTCTGCACACCACCAAACGCACTCATTATATGCACGCTTACACCTAATGACTGAGCCATTAACCATATATTTTCCATCACACAACCGAGGCTTAAGAAACCCAGAACGTCACCCTCGGATGCCGGAGCTCTTTTTCTTCTATCATAAATAATTAAAAGTATAGTATTCCCTCCCCTGATGGTATCGCTAAGAGGAGCAGGGGTTCTTTCCTTAATTGCTTCATCCAGTTTAGAAGCTTCTCTCCATTTTGGTGGAAATTGGGTTCCTAAAATCCCTACTTTTTTTCTTTTCAGCTCTTCTTCTGACATAGATAGCTGCTCAAAGTTTTCTTTAATAAATTCTTGTGATATAATGGATTCGATTTTTCCAAGAGTTTCGATAACCTTTTTATCATCAATTACAATAATATCAAAGTTCTGCATGTTGTGTGCTGTTGGGGCCCAACGTGCTGCCTCTATTATCATCTTTAATTTATCCTTTGGAACAAGCTTTTTTGGATCAAACTGGCCTCTGCTGGAATGTCTTTCCTGGATTAGATTAATTATATCTGTCATTCTTTATCACTTCCAATTTTCAAAACAGCCCTAAAGTGAACTTTTGCAGTCATCATCTTTTCAAAAGCTAAAGCGGCCTGCTCCAGCGGGAAAACCTCAACCATTGGCTTTATTTTAGAAACGACGCTAAACCTTAATGCGTCTTCAGGAGTTCCTCCAACCCATCCGCTAATTGATCTCTGACCCATCATTAATATAACAGGCGGTATGGTCATTGGTTCGTTTGAAAAGGTGACTATAATCATCTGACCATTTCTGGCTAAACCATTTACAAGTTCTGCCATTGATTTGCTGTTTGGAGCAGTGCAAAGTATGACATTTGCTCCACCCAGTTTCATTA